>CAMJZF010000049.1 GCA_946410125.1 uncultured Prevotellaceae bacterium
GATAGTCACCGCTTGTCACATCATCAATCCACTGCTGATTGTCGAGATTCCAACGGATTGTCTTTTCGATGCCCACACTAAACGGAGTCTCAGGATACCAGCCAAGCTGTGTGGCAATCTTGGTGGGGTCAATAGCATAACGCATGTCATGTCCTGGACGGTCGGTAACATAGGTTATCAAATTGTAATTGATGTCATCAAGGTTGCAATGCAGCAATTCCTGATATTTGGGCTCCTCGCGCATTATGCGTGAGATTGTATCGATGATGAGCTTCACGATATTGATGTTGCTCTCCTCGTTGAATCCACCAATATTATAGATTTCACCAACAACTCCCTTGCGGAGCACGAGGTCAATGGCTTTGCAGTGGTCTTCGACGTAGAGCCAGTCGCGCACGTTCAATCCCTTACCGTAAACCGGCAGTTTCTTACCGTTGAGTATATTGTGTATTACCAGTGGTATAAGCTTCTCGGGGAAGTGATAGGGACCGTAATTATTGCTGCATCGGGTAATGTTTACAGGAAAGTTATAGGTGTGATAGTAAGCCATGGTTATCATGTCGGCACTGGTTTTTGAGGCAGAGTAGGGCGAGCGGGGCGACATGGGAGTTTCCTCGGTAAAGAATTCCTTGCCAAATGTCGTGAGATTGTCTCGGCCTTCTATCACTTTCTTCAACTCATCATCAACCTTCAAGGGCTGTGCCTCATCAAAATCTTTTTTCAAAGAGCCATACACTTCATCGGTTGAGATTTGAAGATATTTCTTGCCTTTTTTGTAAGTGGGCTTTCCTGTATCATCTTTCCCTGTGTACCAGGCTTCGCGTGAGCAGTTAAGCAAATTTTGAGTCCCCAAAATATTGGTTTCGAGAAACAATCTTGGATTTTCAATGCTTCGGTCAACATGGCTTTCGGCTGCAAAGTTCACTACAAAGTCAATGTCGTTGTTGTCAAAGATTTCTCTAACCACATTATAGTCTTTAATGTCACCTTTCACAAAAGACACATTAGGCAGTTCCAGCTCGTCTTTTAAAGAATTAATGTTACCGGCATAGGTAAGCGCATCAAGCACAATGACATTAATGTTTTCACCATGCTTGGATGTGATGTATTTCACAAAATTGGAGCCAATAAAACCAGCTGCACCTGTTACAAGATATGTTGTCATAATTATTATGTTGTGTTTTAAAGATACAAAGATAATTTATGTATTAAGAATTTCAAAATGAAAGCGCATATTTTTTAGTTTTCTTAATCATCTTGCGCTTCTTCATTGTATTCATCGTTTTTATTAGGAAGCAGCAAGTTCAGTATAACTCCAACTACCGCAGCAAGACCGATGCCCGATAGGCTGAAAGTGCCGGCTGTTAGCTCAGCGCCACCAACCCCTGTCGTGAGCATTATGCTGCCAATGATAATATTGCGGGTTTGAGAGAAGTCTACCTTGTTGCGAACAAGACTCTGTATTCCCACGGTGGCTATTGTGCCAAAAAGCATTAACATGATACCGCCAAGAACAGCTTGCGGAATGCTTTGTAAAAAGGCATTTAACTTTCCAAAAACCGAGAATAATATAGCGCTCACAGCAGTAATGCGTATAACTGCCGGAGAGGTGATTCTGGTAATCTGCATTGCACCCGTAACTTCGCTATAGGTGGTTACAGGGGGACCTCCCATGAATGCGGCAGCAAAGCACGCAAGACCATCGCCAAGCATAGTGCGGTGCAGGCCAGGATCACTCACAAAGTCTTTATGGGAAACATTACTTACAACATATACATCACCAACATGCTCTATTAATGTTGCTAATGCAATTGGCATTAGGCACAAGAATGCCTGCCATGAGAACTGTGGAAGACTTGGATTGCCAATGTCTTGTGGCAATGCGAACCATGGGGCTTCAACAATACCGCTATAATCAACCAATCCCATTGCTGCTGCAGCAATATAGCCTGCAACAATTCCTCCAACAACAGGTATCAGCCTAAACAATCCCTTGCAATAGGTGAGAATCGCTATTGACACAATAAGGGAGATTATTGCAAGAAGCCAGTTGCTCTTCGACATGTCTACAGCTGTACCAGAGAGCGACAAGCCAATTAAAATGATGACCGGGCCTACTACAATGGGAGGGAACAATCGCTTTAGGATTTCCAGTCCTCGCCATTTTATTAATGCTGAAGCAATGAAGTAGACTATTGCCACTCCAACAAATCCCGACAATGTTGCCTGTAGTCCCCATTGCTTAGAGGCAAGTAAGATAGGTGCTATAAATGCAAAACTTGACCCGAGGAAAATTGGTACTTTGCCTCGGGTCACTGCATGAAAAATAAGTGTGCCTACACCAGCCGAAAATAATGCCGTTGATGGGTCGAGTCCCACGAGAAGTGGCATTAGCACTGTGGCACCAAATGCGACAAAGAGGAACTGAACTCCCACGATTGTCTTCCTAACGGGTGTTAAATTCTTATTGTTCATAGGCTAAATCTATTTAAATCGTTATTTATCATGTCTATTTTGCTGGAAATTCTTGATGAGAATCACATGATACTTATTATAGTTACTGTCAGGTTGTTAAAGCGACAACTTCTTAAAATGATATTCTGTCATCTTGAGGAATTTTAGGCATGAGTTGCCGGAGTCCTTAATTATATTGTCCTGCAAAGATAACCATAAAAAAATAAAGTATCAAGTATATTTTTATTTCTTTTATTCCTACTTTTTTTAGAAAAAAACTTACTCTTTTTTTGTTTTGCTATCATTTTTGATTAATTTTGCATGTTGTTAGATAATTTTTGAAATTTTTAATATTGCGGAGAAAAAAATGACTGATGTTGGGAAAATATATGGGCTTATTGGTGCTTCTCTATCGCATTCTTTTTCAATGGATTTCTTTAACCAGAAATTCATTGCCGAGGAAATTGATGCCATGTACATCAACTTTGAGATTAACGACATCGGCGATTTGATGTCAATTTTTAGTGAGTATCCTAATATTCATGGATTAAATGTAACTACTCCTTATAAAGAGAAGGTTATACCTTATTTGGATAGTCTTGACGAGTCGGCTCAGCAAGTGGGTGCTGTAAATGTCATCAAAATCGTTAAAGGTGCCAATGACGATGTTATGCAACTAATTGGATATAATTCCGACATGATAGGTTTCAAAAATTCCATTCAACCTTTAATCAAGCCCGATATGAATAAGGCGATAATACTTGGTACTGGTGGAGCAAGTAAAGCCGTAATGACAGCATTAAAGTCATTAGGGATTGATGTGAGTCTCGTTTCTCGCAAGAAATCGGCATCAACAATCACCTATGAAGAACTTACCAAGCAGATGATTCACGAGCATAAGATTATTGTCAACACCACACCTCTTGGCACTTATCCTTTTACTGATAATTATCCCGACATTCCTTATCGTTTTATTACGCCTTCACACCTGTGCTATGATCTGGTCTACAATCCAAGCGAAACCACTTTCATGAAGAAGGCGTCAGCTCAGGGTGCTTTGGTTAAGAATGGACTTGAGATGTTGCTTCTTCAAGCTTTTGAATCCTATAGAATCTGGACCGAAGATTAATCTGAGTCGATGACCATGGACGCTAATGGCCTCTTGTCACGACTTCCCGTCTTGCGATTGCTTATTCCGTTAATCGCAGGTATAATTTTATATGACTTTTGCCAAAGCTTGTGGGTTGCAGCAGTGCCTGCAATCCTCAGTTTGACAATTCTTTGCTTTTTCTTTTTTGTCAAGGATTCTCCTTTGTCAAGATTGCAGTTAAAACAATACCGATATGTTCCACTGTTTCTTGCAATGATTGCTGTCGGCTGGATGGCAGCGTGGCTTAAAGCTCCACCTTCAATCAATCTTGATAGGGTTAATGGCACAATCGCTTATGCCAGAATTGAAACCATTGACTATAATGAAAAAAGCATGTCAATGCAGCTGCAGCTGTTAAATGATTCTGACTATAACAAGTTTGATGGTTCGCACATCCTTTTGTCAACTCGTGGATGCGACTATAACTTGCAGGCAGCCGACATTATTGCCTTCAAACTTAATCTTGAGAAGGTGAGGAATCTTGGCAATCCCGACGAGATGGACTATGCCAGGTTCCTTTACCATAAAGGTATTATTTATCGTCAACACATCAAGGTAGATGATGTCGAAAAAGTGGGAAGGTCACTGACGATTACAACTTTTGCGTTCAATTTGCGACAAGATTTACAACACAAGATAATGGCGTCTCACATGCAGCCCGAAACTCAGGAGTTGATGATTGCCATGCTTTTAGGTAATGATGATTTCATAAGCAGTGACACACGTGACAATTTCTCTAAAGCTGGTGTAGCTCATGTTCTGGCACTGAGCGGATTGCACTTGTCAATTATTACTTTTCTCATTTGGTTCTTGCTTTTCCCTTTGGATTATATAAAAGGTAAGAAATTAAGGCTTGTCCTGACCTTGCTGTTGCTTATAGGATATGATGTACTCACTGGTTTGTCGCCATCGGTAATCAGGGCTACTGTTATGCTGGCGTTTGTATTTTTATCGGCAATTTTCTTTCGCAAGTCTTCACCGCTTAATTCTCTTTTTGCTGCGGCACTGGTCATTTTGGTCTTTTCTCCGTTCTCGCTGTTTGGTGTGGGATTTCAACTGAGTTTTATCACTGTAGCTTCATTAATCATCTTTTATAAATTATTCCAGATTAAAGGTGTCAAAAACAGGATTTTAAACTATGTGTACACCATTTTAGTGACATCTATGGTTGCAATGTTGTCGACCATAATACTCACAGCCTATTATTTTAATACAATATCATTTATGTCGCTGTTGTCAAATATCATAATACTCCCGATATGCCCTGTTTTCATGATTATGGGTGCTTGTGGTGTTGTGTTTTTGGCAACTGGAGTCGATGTGGTTGTTCTTAACAGGGTGTTAGACTTCTTGGCAAGCATTGTCACCGGCAGTGTGGGCATTTTTGCAAAAGTACCGTATGTGAGTGGCAGTGTTTATGTAACGTGGTGGGCTGTAGCTGTTTATTATGTTATTCTTGTCAGTGTTGTTTTATGGATTTACAAGAAGAATATCCGTTTTCTTCTTATTGCGGGAACTGCTCTTTGCATTGGTATTGCCCATTGCGTTATTATGGACTTCAACACTTCTCGCAAGGGGCTTGTTGTATTTAATTCCTATAATTCAACGCCAGTGCTTTTTTTCAATCAAGCCGAAGCTCTTCTTTGGGTACCTGACGTTGAAAGTGACTTTGACCTTCAATCTTTTAAACGACAGCATCGCGCTTTCTTGGCACATCACAGGATAGATTCCATTACACTTGTAGATACTGCATTGCACAAATTGGCCGACGGAGCTGTTATGCACCCATACGCCAAATTGCAAGGCAAAGGGTTTATCTCTATTGGCAAGGGACGATGGAAGCATTACACTCGCAATGAAGACAATACCATAAAATTTGACTTTGCTTTGATCACTAAACGTTATCACTCAACAATAGCAGTGATAGACAACCTGATTGAATGCGATGCCGTTATGTTGTCGGGTGATATTTATCAGGACGACTTGCCTAATCTTGAGAAAGAATGTCGTGACTTGAGAAAACCATATTACAGTCTCAAGTCTCAAGGTGCTTATGTGATGATGGAATAGGGGAGCTGCTATTATCTTTTCACTCTCCCTGAGGCAAAGTAGTGCTTCAGATAGTATTTCTCGTTAAGGTCACTTATTATCACTCCACGTGATGATGAGGCGTGGGCAAACTTGTTGTCCTTGAGATAGAGCCCAACATGTGATATTCTTCCTCCGCCACCATCATGGAAGAACACAAGGTCGCCTTCTCTCAACGAGTTTTTGTCAATGGGCTCGCAGTTGTTGGAAAACATAAGGCTGCCACGGCGCTCCAATGCCATTTTGTATATAGTCAGGTATATCTCCATCACAAAACCAGAGCAATCGGTACCTTCTTGTTTCTTATGGCCACCACCACGATATGGGGTGCCAAGCCAACTTTTCACTTCACGGTATAAATCCTTATTATCTCTACGCCCAAGTTTGAAATCAAGTTTTTTCCATTGTTCGGCACTGATGTCTTTATTCCATTCGCTGTCATTGTCATATTCACCATCGTAATAGTCATCATCTTTTGGTGCTCGGTTGGCCCACGACCTGCTGTGACTGCCATTGTTGCGCCACACGGCACCTGGTGTCTTGGCTTTTCGTTTATCGGTTGTGGCAGGTATTCCGCTCTCGTCGTAGGTTTCGGCAGTACGTTTCATAATGCTACACGACACGTTTGCAATGCTCAGGACCGAAAGCATTGCTAAAATAAAAAAACCGTGTAACCTCTTAATGCAAAGCATTTTTAATGAATCTAAGGTGTGCCCCAAAAAGTCATTTCGTGACACACCTTAGAGATGGTTAAATTATTCTGATTTTGTTTCTTCTTTTTCTTCCTCCTTTGGCAAGAAGTCGGTCATTCCGCTATTAATAAGTAGGTTGTACCAGTTAATCAATTTCTTGATATCGGTGTTGTAAACACGGTCAACATCAAAGTCGGGCACCACACCCTTGAAGAATTCTTGCAATGCCTCTGGCGACTTATAATCGGCAGTATTTAGAGGCTTTGCATCATATTTTGTCTTAATAGCTTCAAGCACTTCACCCAGGGGCTTGTCGCCGCTTTCGGTATACATGGAAATGTCGCCGAGCGAGATTACTTTGTCACGCTGATGAGCAGTGCTACGCTTTTTATCGGTTATGTTTTCTACTATTATAACGTTTTTACCGTAAGTTACAAGTTTGTACAATCCGGGTCGTCCCGAAATAGCTAAAATTTCTTTCAACATAATTGTTAAATGTGTTTATTAAAAATAGTTTTATCCAAGTAATTCAATGATTTTATTATATGCAGCATCAAGGCCGCCCACATTCTTGCCGCCTGCCTGGGCGAAGCCCGGTTGACCACCTCCACCGCCTTGGATGAGCTTAGCTGCCTCACGAATGATTTGTCCGGCATTTTTTCCTTCCTTTGTCAGGTCGTCGCTTAGAGCAATGGTGAGCATTGGTCGGTCGTTGTCGTGTGTGGCAGCAACAAAAGCCACACGTGGTTTCTTGTCGGTCTTGATAGAGAGTGCGAGACTCTTGATAATATCACTCTCAAATGAGCCTTGCACCTTGAGTACATTGATGTCACCCACCATAATGGAATTGCTATAGAGCCTTTCTTTAAGCATTTTTACACGCTCCTTGATAAACTCATCAACCTGCTTGTGCAGGCTTGCATTCTCGTTAATAGAGCGGTTGATTGCCGCCATCAGGTCGGGGGCATTGTTGAAAATCTTCTTTATTCCCTCAAGAGTGTCTTCTAAGCTGTCGATTGCGTCTTCAACGTTGGCGGCGGTAATTGCCTCGATGCGGCGTATTCCAGCAGCGATTGAGCTCTCACTTACAATCTTTATCATACCTATATTGCCTGAGTTGGCAACATGAGTGCCACCACACAGCTCTACCGAATCACCATACTTGATGACACGCACCTTGTCGCCATACTTCTCGCCGAAAAGAGCCATAGCTCCCATTTCGCGGGCCTCGGCAATGGGCACTTCACGATGCTCCTCTCGAACTATCGACTCGCGCACGAGAGCATTGGCAAGATGCTCAACTTGACGAATCTCCTCAGGGGTGACTTTCTTGAAGTGAGAGAAGTCGAAACGCAGCATGTGGGCATCTACATACGAACCCTTTTGCTCAACGTGAGTGCCGAGCACCTGACGCAGCGCGTAGTGGAGCAGGTGAGTTGCAGTGTGATTGCAAGCGATGGCCCGACGGGCATTTTTGTCGATTTGAGCTACAAATGTGGCAGCAGGATTGGCTGGCATCTTCTTAACAATGTGCACAGGAAGGTTGTTCTCACGCTTGGTGTCAAGAATCTCGGTCTTCTCTTCTCCATTGATAAGGAAACCTTTGTCACCAACCTGACCACCCATCTCGGCATAGAAAGGAGTCTTTTCAAGAACAACTTGATAAAAGTCATTTTTCTTCTGTACAATATGGCGGTAGCGCAATATCTTAGTTTCACATTCAGCGAGGTCGTAGCCTACAAATTCGGTAACACCGTCTTGAAGTTCAACCCAGTCACTGGCTTCAACGGCAGCGGCATTGCGTGCGCGTTGTTTTTGCTTGGCCATCTCTGCATCAAATTGCTCCTTGTTGACGGTCATTGCGTTTTCCTTAAGAATAAGCTCGGTCAAGTCAAGAGGGAACCCGTAGGTGTCATAGAGGGTGAAAGCCACAGCTCCGTCAATCTCGCTCTTGCCGGCTTCCTTGGCTTTTGAAATCACTCCCTCAATCATCTTCATGCCGGTCTCAAGGGTGCGAAGGAATGAATCTTCTTCCTCTTTAATTACATGCTTGATAAGGTCGGCTTGAGCAGGGAGCTCAGGATAGGCTTCGCCCATCGACTCAATGAGAGTATCGACAAGCAAGTGCATGAATGCTTCCTTGAAACCAAGGAATGTGTAGCCATAACGTACTGCACGGCGCAAGATGCGGCGTATCACATAACCCGCCTTGGCATTGCTGGGAAGCTGACCATCGGCAATGGAAAATGCGATTGTACGCACGTGATCGGCAATTACGCGCATTGCCACATCGGTGTCGTGCAATTGTCCGTATTCTTTTCCGGCAAGGGTGCCAATCTTTTTGATAAGTGGTTGGAACACATCGGTATCATAGTTTGATTTCTTGCCCTGTAATGCCATACAAAGGCGCTCAAATCCCATACCGGTGTCAATAACTTTGGCGGGTAGGGGCTCAAGTGTACCGTCGGCCTTACGGTTATACTGCATAAACACAAGATTCCATATTTCGATGACTTGGGGGTTGTCTTTGTTTACAAGTTCGGCCCCGGGAATTTTTGCTTTCTCTTCATCACTGCGAAGGTCAATGTGAAGCTCTGAACATGGGCCGCAAGGACCAGTGTCGCCCATTTCCCAGAAATTGTCGTGACGGTTGCCATTAATTATATGATCTTTGGGCAGATGTGCCTCCCAGTAGCTTGCGGCTTCATTGTCTCGGTCTAAACCCTCTTCGGGAGAACCTTCGAACACCGTTGCATACATGATGGTTGGGTCGAGCTTGAGGACTTCTACGAGATATTCCCAGCAGTAGTCTATGGCTTCTTTCTTGAAATAGTCACCAAAAGACCAGTTCCCAAGCATCTCAAACATAGTGTGATGGTAAGTATCATGACCAACCTCTTCAAGGTCGTTGTGTTTTCCACTTACGCGAAGGCACTTCTGTGAGTCGGCAACACGATGCCACTGTGCGTCTTTATTGCCCAAGATGATATCCTTAAATTGGTTCATTCCGGCATTAGTGAACATCAGCGTTGGATCATCTTTTATTACCATCGGTGCCGAAGGTACGATATGATGATTTTTCGACTCAAAGAATTTTTTAAATGATTCTCTAATTTCTTTAGCTGTCAACATAACTCTTTATATGTGGTTTTAAATGATTTACCTATTGATTACTTGCACAAATCACAAAAACATTGTAACTTTAGCACGAAAATTAGTGCAAATCGAATGAAATACAAAATAATTGAGGCACGAAATTATTTTTATTTCTGAGATGCAGCCTAATTTATCCAAAATTAGTGCAAGCCGAGAGAAAAACCAAAATTATTTAAGTTCTTCGGAGGCGTAGCCTAATTTGTCCAAAAATTTGGGCAAAGTTAATAATTTTACTCGTATTATATATGTTTTTATAGTCAAAAAAACTGAAAAAAATATAGCAACTATGGATGACAAACTTAGCAAGAAGTTTTATAAAATAGGTGATGTGGCCGAGATTTTGAATCTGCCCACTTCTACTTTAAGATTTTGGGAGAAGGAGTTTACTATCATTAAGCCTAAACGCAACGCTAAAAATATAAGGGTCTATACCGTCAAGGACATTGAGACAATAAAGATGATTTATTATCTTGTCAAGGAAAAGGGACTTAAGCTCGACGCAGCCCAAGCAATGATAAAACGTAATAGAGACGGAATTTCGAAGCAGCATGAAGTGGTCGACCGTCTAAAGCAGGTTCGTGAACAACTTGTACGGCTTGATGCCGCAATTGCTTCTCTGTCGAGTTAGTAATCTCACAACATATTAATTGCTGCTGTCGAAGTAAGATGTCATTTGCATTTTGTTTTGAGTTCACTTGCAATGTGTGGTATATCATGATAAGAGACACAAGCAAGAATAATTGACCTGTGCCTCTCTTAAAAAAATAGAGCCCGCCCAAAAAATTGGCGAGCTCTAAATTTTAACCCGAATCAGTCACCTAATGACCGATTTGGTTTATTATTTCTGCAAATCAGGATTGGTGATGTGCAAGTTCTCTTGAACCTTTGGCATTGGAGTGTTTTGCCCTTTGTTTTCCTCAGCCTTAACCTTGGCAATAGAGTCTTGTGCAAGTTTATAAGCCTTAGATGCTTCGCTGCCTGGCTTCAGCCAAGTGTCGAGCCAGCGGAAATACTCACGGTGCCACATGAGAGCATTTTGTGGTTTGAGAATCCAGTGGTTCTCTTCGGGGAAGAGAAGCATGCGTGAAGGTATGCCACGAATTTGAGCTGCGTCAAATGCCTGGCAGGCCTGTGTGAAGACAATGCGATAGTCGAGCTCGCCAGCTGTAATCATGATAGGTGTGTTCCAGTTCTGGACATAGTTCTTGGGATTAGCTTGAGCATAAGTCTTTTGTGCCACTGCGTTGTCTTTCTCCCAGCATGGGCCGCCAAGATCCCATTGAGTGAACCACAATTCCTCGGTCTCGAGATATTGGGCCTCAAGGTTGAAGATACCGGCATGTGCCAAGAAACAAGCAAAGGTGTTGTTATGGTTGCCTGCAAGCCAGTAAACCGAATAGCCTCCGTAGCTGGCACCAACTGCGCCCATCTTGTCGCCGTCGATGTAGGACTGCTGCTTCATGTAGTTGGCTGCACTCATGTAGTCTTTCATGTTCTGGCCGCCGTAGTCTCCACTAATCTGGGCATTCCACTCGGTGCCAAAGCCTGGCAATCCACGACGGTTGGGTGCAATTACTACATAACCCTGACTTGCCATTAGACGGAAGTTCCAGCGATAAGAGAAGAACTGGCTTACTGCCGATTGTGGGCCACCTTCACAGAAGAAGATTGATGGATATTTCTTGTTGGGGTCAAAGTTTGGTGGTAGCACAACCCATACAGTCATTTGCTTGCCATCGGTTGTAGCAACAAGCTCCTTGTGAATGGTGATAGAATCAACTTTGCTCAGAATATCGTCATTTACGTGGGTGAGCTGTACAGGTTCTTTGCCAGCCTCCATGATATAAATCTCGTTGGGCTCGGCATAATTGTGACGAAGGGTGAGCACCTTTCCGTCTTTCAATGGGACAATAGCTCCAAAGTCATAGTATTTGTTGTCAGCCTCTTCTTTGTTGACAGGGCTTATAGTATCTACCTTCTGTGTCTCAATGTCGATGCGGAACATTGGGATGGTTCCCATGTGTGGGGCAAGGAAGTAGATTGATTTGCCATCGGGAGCCCAGGCAATGTCATCGACGCTGAAATCCCAGTTTTGGGTAAGGTCAACGGCTTTCACGCTGTCGCTCTTGAGGTCAAGAAGCATGATTCGGTTCTTGTCGGCCTCATAGCCGTCGTGCTCCATTGAGAGGAAAGCGACTTTATCTTTAAAGATGCGGGGGTTGGTGTCATAGCCCATCATGCCCTCGGTAAGGTTCTTGACAGTCTTACCGCTTTCAATATCATATAGATAAAGGTCGCTATTGGTTGAGAAAGCATATTCTTTACCGGTTTTCTTGCGGCAGGTATAGATTACTTGCTTGCTGTCGGCGGTCCATGCAAATGACTCAACGCCGCCCCATGGGCGCATTGGAGACTCATATTCTGTACCCTCAAGTATATCCTTGGGGTCTTTTACTACATTGCCTGTAAAGTCAGCAATGTAAGGGTGGGGAACTGCAGTAACCCATTCATCCCAATGCTTATACATTAAGTCATCAATAAGACGGGCTTTAGCCTTGTCAAGGTCGGGGTAATTGTCAAGTGGTTGAGTTTTGCCATATTGCACTGTGCTTATAAGCAAAATCTTGCTGCCATCGGGAGAAATTGAGAAACCCTCGATGCCGTTTTCCATCTCGCTGACAGGTTTTCGGCCACTGCCGTCGGCTTTCATCACCCATACTTGTGGTTTTGAGTCTTCTTTTGTTGGGTCACGATACATAAAAGCTATCATCGCCCCCTCGTTAATCCAAACAGCATTGCTCTCGCTACCTGGCGAATTGGTAAGGTTTACGGCTGGAGTTTTGCCATCGATGTCCATCAGCCACAAGTCGCTGTTGCCTTTGTTTTCTTTAACGTCTTGGTAATTGACGTTGAAGAGAACTCGTGTGCCGTCGGGTGATACTTGAGGGTCGCTAACTCGACCAAGTGCCAACAATACCTCGGGAGTAAATTTCCCGTCTTTGATTTCAATGGCTTGTCCGCCAGCGGCATTTCCACCGCCATTAGATGCCGAATTGCAGGCACTTAAGGCCATCAATGCAGCTAATGAAGCCATAACAGTTGATTTTAATAGTTTCATGAAATAGTTGTTAATGAATTATTTGATTTTTAGTTATAGTTTTTCTGATTTACAATTTGCAAATATAACCAAAATTATTCATTTCTCGATATTTTTCTTTGTTTTTTATAATAATGTGTACTTAATTGGCTTTGTGAAAATATCATAAAAATAACTCCAATGTGATTATTTATTCAATATTTCAACATATATTTGCACAAATATTCAATAATTAAGCATAAAAATACAATCTATGACGCAAAAAAAGTATTTATTGAATGAGAGTGACATTCCCAAAGCTTGGTATAATATTATTCCCGACATGGAAAATAAACCTGCACCGCTCATTCATCCTGCGACTAAGCAACCTATTACGGTTGAAGATTTATGTCCACTGTTTTCTAAAGCCGCTTCGGAGCAAGAATTAAACACTACCGACAGGTGGATTGAAATCCCCGATGAGGTAAGAGATCTATATCGCATTTGGCGACCAACGCCTCTGGTTAGGGCGCATGGCTTGGAGAAGTTGCTTGATACGCCGGCCCACATCTATTTCAAGAACGAGAGCGTAAGTCCAGTGGGGTCGCACAAACTTAACTCAGCAATTGCGCAAGCTTATTATTGCAAGAAAGAGGGGGTTACTAACATTACCACCGAGACTGGAGCGGGGCAGTGGGGGGCAGCTCTTTCGCTTGCCGCTAAGCATTTTGGACTTGAACTTGCCGTATATATGGTAAAAATCTCATATAATCAAAAGCCTTACCGGCGTTCGATGATGCAGACTTATGGAGCCGAAGTGATTTCTTCTCCCAGTATGTCGACTAAGGCAGGGCGCAAGATAATCACTGACAATCCTACTTATCAAGGCTCGCTGGGCACCGCAATCAGCGAGGCGGTTGAACTGGCAATGAGCACTCCTAATTGTAAATATGTGTTGGGATCGGTTCTTAATCATGTTGCATTGCATCAAACGGTTATTGGGCTGGAGGCCGAAAAACAGATGGAGATGGCCGAAGAATATCCCGATATTGTCATTGCTTGTTTTGGTGGTGGCAGTAATTTCTCGGGATTGGCATTTCCTTTCTTGAGGAAAAAGCTTAATGGTGAAACCCCTCATACTGTGTTTATTGCAGCAGAGCCTGAATCTTGTCCTAAGTTAACAAGGGGCATTTTCCAGTATGATTGTGGTGATGAGGCAGGATATACGCCCTTGATACCAATGTACACACTTGGACACACATTCAGCCCTGCCAACATTCATGCCGGAGGATTAAGGTATCATGGTGGTGGTGCTATAATAAGCCAGCTCAAGCATGACAACATAATTGATGCTGTCGACATTCCACAACTCGAAACTTTCAAGGCTGCTACAATGTTTTCGAGAGCCGAGGGCATAATACCGGCACCAGAATCTTCTCATGCCATAGCTGCTGCTATTAACGAAGCTTTGAAATGCAAAGTCTCTGGTGAGAGAAAGACTATTTTATTTAATCTCTCAGGGCACGGATTGATCGACATGTCGGCTTACGACCGGTATTTTGCCAATGACCTTGCCAACTATAAGGTCACCGATGATGACATCATTAATGCCACACGTGATTTGGAGAAAATTCTTTAATAGAACTAAAAATTAATTTATCAAGGGCTTGGAAATAATGCTTTTCCGAGCCCTTTTTGTAAAAATCAAAACACAATAATCAAAGGTTTGCATTACTATATAAATAAATAATGTATTATTTTTAAAGAATGATTAAACTTTTTTCACTACCTTTGTACCCGTGAAAACAGAAAACAATTCATAATCTAATGTCAAGATTCTAATATTCAGCTATTTGCAATCTAAATAGATTACTATTTCAATTTTTTATTTTTAATATATTACTGACAAATGAAGACAATCTACACTTTCGGCAACGGTAAAGCAGAAGGTAGTGCCGACATGAAAGACCTCCTGGGAGGTAAAGGTGCTAACCTCGCCGAGATGAATCTCATTGGAGTTCCAGTACCTCCAGGTTTTACTATCACCACTGAAATGTGTCGCCTCTACAATGAGAAGGGACGCGACGAAGTTATCAAACTCATCAAAGGTGACGTTGAGAAGTCTATAGCTCACATTGAGAGCTTGACAGGCAATAAGTTCAACGACCCATCTAACCCACAGCTCGTTTCGGTGCGCTCTGGTGCTCCTGTTTCAATGCCTGGTATGATGGACACTGTTTTGAACTTGGGTATCAACGACGAGGTTGCTGCTACTCTTGCCGAGAAGAGTGGAAACCCACGTTTCGCTTGGGATAGTTATCGACGTTTTGTGCAGATGTACGGCGACGTAGTTCTTGGCATGAAGCCCGAGAACAAGACCGATATCGACCCATTCGAGGCTATTATTGAGAAAGTAAAAGCCGACAAGGGTGTGAAATTTGACACCGAACTTGAAGTAGAAGACCTGAAGACTCTCGTTAAGCTGTTTAAGGAGGCTGTTAAGAATAACACTGGCAAGGACTTCCCAACAAGTGCTTGGGATCAGCTTTGGGGTGCTATCTGCGCTGTATTCGATAGCTGGAACAACGAGCGTGCAATCCTTTATCGCCAGATGAATCGCATTCCCGAGGAGTATGGTACAGCCGTTAACGTTCAGGCAATGGTTTATGGTAACATGGGCAACAACTCTGCTACTGGTGTTTGCTTCTCTCGTGACGCCGCTACAGGTGAAAACCTCTTTAATGGTGAGTACCTGATTAACGCTCAGGGCGAAGACGTTGTAGCTGGTGTTCGCACACCTCAGCAAATTATGACCGAGGGCTCACGTCGCTGGGCTGCCCTTCAGGGCATCAGCGAGGAAGAGCGTGTTGCTAAATATCCCTCTCTTGAGGAATCTATGCCTGAGTGTGCCAAGGAGTTGGTTGAGATTCAGCACCGTCTCGAAGAGCACTATCGAGACATGCAGGATATGGAGTTCACTATTCAGGACGGCAAGCTGTGGCTATTGCAGACTCGTAATGGCAAGCGCACTGGTGCTGCAATGGTGAAGATTGCAATGGATTTGCTTCGCGAAGGCAAGATTGACGAGAAGACTGTTCTTAAGCGCATGGAGCCTGAGAAGCTTGATGAACTTCTGCACCCGGTATTCGACAGTTCTGCAATGAAGAGCGCTAAGGTTGTTGCCAAGGGTCTTCCCGCAAGCCCAGGTGCAGCCACTGGTCACATTGTGTTCTTTGCCGACGATGCCGAGGCTTGGGCACAGCGCAACAAGAAAGTTATCTTGGTTCGCCTTGAAACATCTCCCGAGGATTTGCGCGGTATGAGTGTAGCTCAGGGTATTCTCACTGCACGTGGCGGTATGACCAGCCATGCAGCAGTTGTTGCTCGCGGTATGGGTCGCTGCTGTGTTTCGGGTGCTGGTGAAATTCTTGTTGATTACAAGAACAAGACCGTTGAGATGAGTGGCAAGGTTTACCATGAGGGCGACTGGATTTCACTCAACGGTAGCACTGGCGAGGTATACGAGGGTCTCGTATCGACTGTTGATGCCGACATGAGCGGTGACTTCGCTTCTATCATGAATCTCGCCGAGAAGTACAGCAAGATGTATGTTCGCACCAATGCCGACTCACCACGTGATGCCAAGGTTGCACGCAAGTTTGGCGCCAAGGGTATTGGTTTGTGCCGTACCGAGCACATGTTCTTTGAGGGTGACCGCATTAAAGCTATGCGCGAGATGATTATCGCCAGCGACGAAGAGAGTCGCCGTGTTGCACTCGACAAGCTGCTGCCATTACAGCGTGGCGACTTTGAGGGAATCTTCGAGGCTATGGACGGATTTGGTGTTACCATTCGTCTGCTCGATCCTCCATTGCATGAGTTCGTTCCTCATCAGCTTGCCACCCAAAAGGAGCTTGCCGAGGAACTTGGCATTACTCTTGAAGAGGTGAAGAACGTTTGCGCCAACCTCGAGGAGTTCAACCCAATGCTTGGTCACCGCGGTTGCCGCTTAGGTTGTACTTATCCTGAGATTACCGAGATGCAGGCTCGCGCCATCATCGA
>CAMJZF010000050.1 GCA_946410125.1 uncultured Prevotellaceae bacterium
GCATCCAATGGATTGTTTTTAATCGTCATTAATCGTTTGAAAAAAGTTGAGGGGGTAGACCGAGAGGGGGCTGTGTGGCCTTGTGTTCTTGTGTTCTTGTGTTCTTGTGTGAGTGTTTAGAAGCAGTGCGCAATAAGGTATAGTATACCTGTTGCAAGAAAAGCAATGCCGGTGATGTTGAAGAATCGGTTAATGGCTGGACTTAATGTTGTAATGTCGTTGTCGCTTAATGCGCATGGATTGATGGTGTCAATGTCGTTCATAACTTTAAAATTATCTTGTTAATATTATTATGCTGCAAAGTTAGTGACGACGCGGGCAAGAAAACAGCCCATCAAAACAAAATGAAGCTAATGGCATATTTTCCTCCCAAGAACAGCAAGAAAAATGCCTGGGGCAAATGTGCTCCAGGCATTTTTGATAGAAGTTTAAAAAGGCTAATTGTTATTTAACCATTTTTGTGACGTTCTTGGTTCCGTCGTTCATTTCACGAACAACGATGTTTACACCGTGGAATGGAGTAGCGCTTTCGATGCCTTGCATGTTGTAGAATCGAACAGCCTTAACGTTCTCCATGTTGATGTTGTCAATAGCCTGTGGATCGTTCTTGGTGATAATCATCACGAGAGGCTCTTGTACCGACTGTAGAATCTGTGAAGCAGATTCCATAACGGTGATGGTGTAGTTGCCTGCATCAACAACCTTGAAGTCGGAACCGTCGATGAGATCTATTGAAATGCCGAGCATGTCTTCGTTAACTTCGAAGTAGCCAACGTTATTGTCGTCCTCGCCACCGAACCAAATCCATTGATCATCATCGCTTGTTGCGTTAGGATTAGGAGTGATAATCTTGAATCTTCCATTAGCCTCAAGGTTGACAGAGCCAACAAACTCATTGTTGTCGTTTTCAACGAGAGTGATCAAACCGGTTTCGGTATTCCAGTTGTTGAAATCGCCAACAACATAGAGCTCCTCGATAAGGACAGGCATATCCAGCTTGGGCACGGTAACGGTAAGCACGGTAGGATCGCTAATGTCCTTGCCGTCTTCCTGAGCAGTAGCAGTGAGAACGATTACCTGATCCTCGTCGGTGCGCTCAACAATGTAAGGAATCTCAACCTCTTCGCCGTTAGCATAGAGCTTAAGTTCTCCAAGTCCATTCACGAAGAATGTGTAGCTTATCTCGCCCTCGATAACGGCAATTGTTGGAGACTCGGTCTTCTCAAGAACCACTGGAACCTCAACATACTCGAGCGGCATGAACTGAGCGTTATTGAACCAGCCTGGGATGCCGTAAACGTCGTAGGTCTTACCCTCAACGTCGTCGGGAGCTGTTACACCAAAGCGGTTGTAAGTTGCAACACTTTCCTCACCAACTACAAGGATGCTTCCATCAATGGTAGCCCCCTTGATAACACCATAGAAGAACAAGTTGTAAGGCTCTACGGTAACTTGTGCTGGAGTCATTTCGGCAGCAGTAATCTCGGCAGTCTCGGTAGCTTCGGCCATGCCGGTCAAGCTCTTAACCTCAGGAGCACCTCTGAACATAACTTTCTCAGCACCCCATCCGGCTGGAATCACATCACCCTTCTCATAGGCAGGAGCAGTGCCATAAAGCAGCAGACCACCTGTTTCATCCTGAGCGTAGAGGTATTGACCGGTTTGTGCGCTGACAACGAGGTTGCCGGTGAAAGTAAACACGGTCTCGTCCTCAAGAGCGAGAATCTCGGCTACAGTAGCGCAAGTGGGAGCAGGCTCCTGTTTTTCAAATGCCTTAGTGGCAACTTGTGAAACAGCACCTGTAGCGTCGTAGGCGATAGCCTTAACGGTAGCGCTCTCGGTGAGAGTGAAGGGCTCGGTGTAAGCAGTTGACAGGTCTGTTGGTTCAGTACCGTCGATGGTGTAGTAAATTGCTGCACCCTCGGTCTCGCAAGTGATAGTTACCTGAGTGCTCTCGGTAAATGGAGTCTCACCAGTGATAACGGGAGTAGCAACCTCAACCCCCTGAGGTACAAACTCGAGAGGCATGAACTGATTAGTTGTGTTGAAGTAGCTTGTGATACCAATAACGTCATAAACGGCACCGTCGGTAGGGATGGTTGTGTTGAAGCGGTTGTTGTAGATTACTACACTTTCATCGCCAACGGTGATGTTGTTATCGGCAATGGTAGCACCCTTGATAACGGCATACTCGAAGACGTTATCAAGAGTCACTTGAGCGGGAGTCAACTCCTCGGGAGTGAGTTCTTGGGTCTCGGTAGCGGCTTGCATGTTGGTAATGTTCTGCAACTGAACAGCACCGCCATAAGTTTTCTTGGTAGCGGTAAAACCGGCTGGGATTACGTCAAACTGCTCGTAATCTTGTGGAGCTTTGAAGATCTGAATGCCACCGGTCTCATCCTGTGCAAACAACCAGTTGTTGTTACCGCTATGGGCATGACCACTCGCTACCAAGCGACCAGTAAAGACAAACTCAATTTCATCTTCAAGTGCCTTAATCTCGGCTACAGTAGCGATTTCGGGCAGAACAACGGGCTCTTCTTTTACGAATTCCTTGGAAGCAATGCTTGAAGTTGCACCTGTAGCGTCGTAGGCGATAGCCTTCACAGTAGCACTCTCGGTGAGAGTGAATGGCTCGGTGTAAACCGTTGATTGGTTAGTTGGATCAGTACCGTTGATGGTGTAGTAAATTGCTGCCCCCTCGGTATTGCAAGTGATAGTTACCTGAGTGCTCTCGGTAAATGGGGTTTCACCAGCAATCACTGGAGTAGCTACTGAAGGAGTTGCGCCATCGGAGTAATCAATAGTGATTTTTTTAATCCTCACTTGTACATTTGAAGTGTTGGCATTACCAACAACAAACGAGGAACTGCCAATTTCATAAACGCCATTAGTTGCTGTCACTTGTTCACCATCAACCTCTACATAGGCATTTGAATAATTAGCTCCTGTGAATTCAAATGTAATACTATTGATAGTAGCACCATTTAATGATGATACAGTCAAAGTGTTACCGCCTTCACTACTCCAATAAAGTCTTAAATCACCAGCTTGATTCAGACCAGGGTAATTATTATTACCCCCCTTATCTCCAATAACGGACCAGGCTGTTGCATCAAGGCCTACTAATGCAGCATCATTCCCACCTGTCATATTGGTGGTAGTTCCACCTGGATATGCCAGATCAACTGTTGCAGCCCATGCTCCCACAGCGAGCATGAGCATCATCAAAAGAGATAAACCTTTTTTCATAAAAAACGAGTTAGTTTAGAAGTTAATAAAAAGGGGTTAGTTAACAATATAACTTTGCCACAAAGTTAGACAATAATTTCGACAAAAAAAACAGTAATCTCAAAAAAATGAAATAATAATTTTACTGCTTTTTTACTACTGCTACATAGGTGATTAGGATAATGTTCATCATGAGGGCATAGATAATGGCTGGAATAGCGATTGTGTCGTTGTTGAACACCAGCGGACTACTTGCTATTGCAATCGCCTGGGCGGCATTCTGCATCCCAATCTCGATGACGATGGTTCGACGTTCTTTCACGCTGAGGTGCATGAGCCACGACAGTAGCACTCCGCTCCCCATTGCCAAGAGAATGAGCACGGTGATAGAGAGACCAAGTTGCGCGAAACTCTCGATTATCGCTTCTCGGTTTTGGATGAAGAACACTGTTGCAAGGAAGATTAGTGCCGGAAATGCGACCTTCGACAGCACTTTGTGGATTTTGTGTGCCGCCGTTTGCCATCTCTTGCGCACGGCGATTCCCACCAGTATGGGCAAGAACATGAGCACGATATTCTGCATGAAGAGTTTGCCCACAGGCAGATGCACGTTAATGTGGCTACCGGCACTGGCAGTGACCCATTCCATGATCAGTGGCACGGTAATTAGGGTGATAATGCTGCTGCAAGCCGTGAGCGACACCGACAATGCCACGTCGCCTCGTGCCAGCATAGAGAACACATTAGAAGAACTGCCTCCCGGGCAACATGCAATGAGTACGAACCCAATGAGGAAAATGGGGTCTAAATGTAGTGCCCACCCAATGAGCCATGCGAGGGCTGGTAAAACTATAATCTGCCCAAGGAGCCCTGCCAGCACAGGCTTTGGACGTTCTTTAAAGAGCCTGAAGTCTTCAAGTTTCAAATTCAATCCCAGCTCAAACATTAGCAGGGTGAGAATGGGCAATACTATCCAAATTGTGTTCATTGTTTCGTGTTAATAGGTGTTGTAGAATTTATTATAAAGTGAAGGAATTATTTGTGTGCATTGAAAATTGTGCATTATGCATTGAGCATTGTGCATTATGCATTATCAAAACGCTATCTGGAACTGTGTAATCCATGCCTTGGTGTCGGGACCCACATTGCGGTCGCTTAACACATATTGTGTGCTGATGCGGCATGCCTTGTATACCCAGTATTGCAATCCCACAAGGTAGTTGCTTGTGCGTGTCCATGCCGGCATCGCCTCTCGTTCCTCTTTGCTCATAGAAGTGTTCTTGTCGAGATAGTCATAATCCAGAACGATGTCGAAGTTGCGGAACAGTCGGCACCATAGCTCGGCATAGAAAGCGCGGCTGTTGATTCCTCCATTCTTGCCACCCATGTACTCGGTGCGCAGCTTCAATGGTTTCCAGTTTACCTCGGCACCCACACTCCATCGGTTGCGAGTATAGTCGCTGCCCTGCGCGATGGTGCCAAAAATGTCGTCGGCTTGAGCATTTCCCTTGCCAAAAATAAAAGAACCCGAAAGTGTTACTTCCTTTGTGGGCAATATGTTGAGCATGGCGGCAACATCCTTGTGCTTATTGTTGTCGCGCAGATTCATGCCCGCGCCATTAAAGATGCCCACGCTATAGTTAAGGTAATAGTGTCCGTCACGAGCCTTGATGGCATCGCCAGTGACCATTGCTCCCAGATCGCGGCCTGCAAAGTTGCCATAAAGTGGGTCGCCGGCAATACCTGCCATGTAGCGTGTGCCCTCGTTGATGTTGATGTTGCCGAGCCTGGTTGGTGAGAGAATGTTTTCCATAACGTAAGGTGTCTTAAACTGACCGATTCTAACCTTGAGCTCTGGCAAGAAGGCATATTGAGCGTAATATTCGTGAAGGTGCTTAGCCGCTTGGGTGCTGGCGGCATCTATCATCAGGAAGAAGCTCAGCTTCCTGGTGAGCTCGGCATTAGCCATGAGGATGATGCGGGTCATGCTGAATGAGTTTTTAGTCTCGGAGCCGGTTTTAGTCATGTCAAACTGGGTTTGTGCATAGCCAAAGAGCGTTAGCTTGCTGGGACCAATGTGAATGTTGAGAGGTTGAACAGGCTTCTCTCCGTCTTGCGGACGTGTTGCCATGATAGCGCTGTCACTGGTGTTGAGCGTCGACACGCTCACAGTAAACTTCTTCTCCCCATGCGTTGCCTCAACCTCGGCAGCCCATGTCATTACAGGAGTAACGGCAAGAACCGTTACGATAAGTTTTACAAGAATATTCATAGTCTTTTTTTGCAGGTTTTTCGGCTGCAAAGGTAACACATTTTGCCAATAAAAAAAAGTGGAGTCCACCAACGTGAGCCCACTTATAAAGGTGTTTTACCCAAATAGGCGATTTGGGTAAAAACAAAATGTCTTGATAGTCACTTATTTCGTAAGATCTTTCTCAAACAGTTTGTCAACTGCCGCCTTAACGTCGGGTGCCAAGGCAGGGATTTTGTGAGCCTTCTCAAAAATGCGCAACTCATTGATTTCCATGTCAACTTTGTTTTCTTTGCGCAATTGTTTATACTCTTTTTTGTCGATATAGTCATAATCGGTGGCATAAGCTTGAAGCAGAATCATATACTTGGTGCTGCTGTGTCTATGTTCGGATGAAATCTGCCACTGTCGCATGATAAAGTCGTCATTGCGTGAACGTCCTTCTTCATCAATGCGATATACCTCAAAATAGGTTTCGTCTCTTTCTTTGGTTTCTTTAATCTTCTTTCCTTTAGCTTTGGCCTCAGCTTTCTTGCGATTATCATGGAATAACCTGGCGTTGAAAGAAGTGGTGCGGGTGCGTGCCACAGTGTCGGTGTCGATATATCCCAGTGTGCAAACGCTGTCGCTAACTATGATTCTGCCCGAAGGCTCGGTAGTAAGGGTAACGAGTCCCCGCTCAGCATAGTTTAGAATCTTTTGATAGGCTGGGACATCTGTGAGTTGTCCCATCTTGTCGATATATCTACCCACAATGCTGCTTATCAGAAAACGTATAAGACCCGATTCGCCCTTCGAAAGGCTGCGTGTCTTGCTCGATGTCTTATGGTTGGCAAACTCATAAGTGTTGTCGATAACACCACCGCGGTAATATAGTGGCCCGTCGTCATCAAGATAAATAAGGCGGAAATAAGTTTGAACATAAGCAAGTTCCTTAGGTTTTACCTCCACATCTGGCAGGACATATTCAACATCTGCCATCACGATGCGATTGTCGGTAATGTCGGCAAGAGGCACTGCTATATCCTGAAATGCTATGTGCGACAAATTAAGCACCTGAGCACCCTTGGTGTCTTCGAGCCAGCCCTCATTGTCGGTCGTACCTATAAACACACCTTTCTCGTTGGTCACGCACACCGAGGCAATGGGGAGTCCATCGGAGGCAACCACCTGAATGCGTTGAGCATTAAGTGATAGTGCTGACAAAAAAAGTAAAAAAACAAATAAGAATAATTTCCTGAGCATATTGTTTAATGTTTTTTATGGTGAATAATCTTTTTAATAATATGATGTTCAAAAAAGTTACAAATCCTAACACCTAAAATGACAAGCATTTAATGCTCTACGTGTTAAAGAACTCATTGGTTTAGCGGCAAGAGCCGTTTAGCAACTATATTAATGATAATCGCATAATGTTATTTTTTGCAAAGATAATGAAAAATATTTCAATAAAGTCGATATTTATTGCAAAACTTATGCAACAGCACCCTCTAACTAATTTGTTACTTAACTCTTTTCTATCATACGATGCAACTATTGAAAAACAAGAGTAACTTAAAAAGGGAACTCATCACGAGCTCCCTTCCTATTAACCCATAATTGAATTATTATGAAACAGTGAATCGGCTGGGATTCGAACCCAGGACCCACAGCTTAGAAGGCTGTTGCTCTATCCAGCTGAGCTACCGATCCAGCTTTTTTGAGGCATCGCTGTCTCAAAAGCGGTGCAAAGGTAATACATTTTTCGGAAAAGGCAAAATTTGTGAAATAATTGTTGTAATTTTGCGCCGTAAATTACAAGCCCGACTTACGATGCCGCCAAAGGGTGGTCATAAAGCAAGTTGTGGCAGCAGAAAACGATAAAACGAATGACTACAATAGAGAATGTGCGCAACTTGCGCATCGCCGACTATAACTACCCGCTCCCCGATGAGCGCATTGCAAAGCATCCGCTTGCCCGGCGCGAGCAGTGCAAGGTGCTGATGTATAAAAACGACATCATTGAGCAGCACTTGTTCTATGAAGTTCCCGAATTGTTGCCGAGCAATGCCATGCTCGTTTACAACAACACTCGCGTGATAAATGCCAGGCTCCGTTTTCGTAAAGCCACAGGCAGCCAAATCGAGATTTTTTGTCTGGAGCCTGTCGCTCCTCACGACTATCAGCTCATATTCCAGACCACAAGTCGGTGTACTTGGTTGTGCCTTGTGGGTAACAGCAAGCGTTGGAAAAGTGGCGCATTGTCGCAGCAGATAGTTGTCGACGGCGAGACTGTCACCATCAATGCCACTCGTGGCGAGCGCCGTGGCAACGCGTTTGAGGTAACCTTTGCCTGGGATGGCAACGACGTGACTTTTGCCTCGGTGCTTGAAGCTCTGGGCGAGATTCCCATCCCTCCTTACCTGAACCGTGGCACAGAGCGTAGCGACTTGACCGATTACCAAACCGTGTACAGTCACATCGACGGCAGTGTGGCAGCTCCCACGGCAGGCCTGCACTTCACCGATGAGGTGCTTGCCGAGTGTGACCGCCGTGGCATCGAGCGGCGAGAGCTTACTCTCCATGTGGGAGCCGGCACGTTCCAGCCTGTCAAGAGCGAGAACATTGGCGACCACGACATGCACACCGAGTTCATTAGCGTGCCTCGTGACTTGCTTGCCGAGCTTGCCACAACCGAGCGCCCTGTAATAGCTGTGGGCACCACGAGCGTGCGCACACTGGAGAGCCTCTATTACGTAGGTCAGGTTCTGCAAGCCAACCCCGATGCCAGTGAAGATGAGCTGCGGGTAACCCAATGGATGCCCTATACCACACCTTGCTCCATCACGCCTCAACAGGCATTGCAGAACATAGTTGACTATCTCGACCGTCATGGAGCAGGGGAGTATATAGGAAGCACTCAGCTGATGATTGCGCCCGGCTTCTCTTACCGCATAGTGAAGGGTATGATTACCAATTTCCACCAGCCGCAATCAACGTTGCTGCTCCTTGTGGCGGCATTTGTGGGTAATGACAACTGGCGCAAGCTTTATGACTATGCCCTTGAGCACGACTTCAGGTTCCTGAGCTACGGCGACGCTTGCCTTTTTCTTTAACCCGAATCGGTCATTAGGATTTATGATAGAACAGAATTTATTTTGAGCAGATTGTAAAGAGATTGTTGAAGACATAGCGGGCTATGATGAGACAATATCTGCAACAAGATGCCATAATAAAACTGTTATAGCATAAATAGACCTAAAATTATGACCTTCTGTCGCCTAATGACCGGTTTGGGTTTAATGATTGGCGATTCAGCCTTTTTATGGCTTACTCTAATTCAAACCAAGACGACTAAATTTTTTGATTTCAATTTTAATCAAATTTTAAGCGAAGCCGACCTTTATATATTTGAGAGGTGGCTGATGTGTGTTGTTTTTGTTTTCTTGATTATTTTTTTGTTGTATTGGTTTGAATAATCCGAAAATAATCAGAATATTCAGATTGTTAAGTTGTTTGTATTAATTTTGTTGTTTTTTTGCGATAACCTTAAAAAATGATTATCTTTGCAATCGGTTAGAGAAAGATCATTCACTTTTTATTCACAAAAATAACAATTATGAAGAAGCTGGCTTCCCTATTGATAGCATTATTTGCTGTCATAACCGCAAATGCACAGCAGAAGGGATATGTGTGCACTGGCAATAACGTGAACATTCGCACCGGGGCGGGAGTTAACTACCCTGTCATGGATGAGGGCACTGGTCACAAGCGACAAATGTCAAAAGGCGACGTGGTTTTGGATCGTGGTAACAAGAAAAATGGATTTTGTCTTGTCAATGGACCTTTGGAATGGGGCGGTGACGAGAGAGACGGCTGGGTTTCGCAAAAATACCTGCGTCCGGTAGTGATATGCCCCACCTGTGGAGGGACTAAAAATGAAAACATTGCAAAGGAAGACATCGAACTTGCAACTTGCCGCAAGTGTAAAGGCAAAGGCTACATAAAATCAGGCCACCGTAAAGCAAATAAATGAAATAGCGAAGCCAATGGGGCTTCGCTATTTTTCTGCACCCCACAATTAGAGCGGAACAATCTTCACACAAATTACCGTGAATAATACACATCAGCCCCATCTCGTTCTCCCTCCATCTTATTATCAAACAAAGAAAACAAATTGCAAACCAAGTCAACCAAAAAATATTGGTTGTTTTGGTTATTATTTGGTTGTACTGGTTTGAATGTTCCGGGCTAAAAACAGAATATATTGTGGTGTGTTTTATCGGGAGGGTCAAATTTTGGCCTATAGATTAAAGTAGATGAAAAAGAAAATGTCGCCAGATTCACATCTCGCGACATCCTCACCATAAAATTTAAATACTAAAACTTATTTACCTTACAATAACTGTGTATGTTAACAATGAAAAAGATTCTCATGTTGCTATAATATGCTTTAAGCTGGTTCACACCAACCTACATGATACCTTAATACAAAATTAATAACGCTTGATTAGCTTTTTCAATAGGAAAAGATTTTTATATTTTGCCTTAATCACTAAACTTTATGCAAAAATATAAATTTTTTCCCAATAAAAAAAGGTTTATCCAAATTAATAGCGAAATTTTATAATTGTTTAACTTTTTTAGGGGTCGTTTTCTTTATAAATCTACAAATATCACACTAATAACCAAAAATTTGCACGTTTTGTCATGGCTTGGGAATTTGTTTTTTGTTGTTTTGTTTTTCTTGAGTTCGCAAGCTGTAATTACTGCAACCGATTGTATATTTATAATAATTGCATTTTATAATTATACCATTTTTGGAATGCTCTTTCTGCAACCATTATTGAATAAAACATTATTGCATATTTTCTCAAAAAGCGTTAACTTTGCCACCTAAATAAAAACACCGATACGGCATTGTTAAAAACATTATTAAAACAGATAGGCAGTGTCAAGACAGCCTCAATACTTACCCCTATTTTTATCGCACTTGAAGTGGTGATGGGAGTGCTTATTCCTTATGTCACTTCATGGATTATAGATGAAGGCATTGCAAAGGGCGATATAGGCAATGTGTATAAATATGGCGGCATCATGCTGGTGCTTGCCGCCTTTAGCATGACTTTTGGTATTCTTGCCGGCAGGTTCTCGGCGATGGCCTCATCGGGTTTTGCGCGCAACTTGCGCGACGCGATGTTCCGAAACATCCAGACTTTCTCGTTCTCCAATATCGACAAATTCAGCTCTTCGGGCTTGGTGACCCGCATGACAACCGATGTCAACAACTTGCAAAACGCGTTTCAAATGCTGTTGCGGGTGTCGGTGCGTGCGCCGCTAAACCTGGTGTTCAGCATCTTCATGTGCGTGTTTATCAACACCCAAATGAGTCTTATCTTTGTCATCGCACTTGCAATCCTTGGTACGGCGCTTTTTCTGATTATAAGCCGCACCGTCAAGCTTTTTACACAGGTCTTCAAGAAATATGACGACCTCAATAATGTCGTGCAGGAAAATGTTTCGGCAATACGTGTTGTCAAGGCTTTTGTGCGCGAGGACTATGAGAACAAGAAGTTCAGCAAGGCTGCGCGTGCTCTATATAGCCTTTTTGTGCGCACCGAGAGCCTCATGGCCTTGAACCACCCCGTGATGATGGTGGTAGTGTATGGCTGCATAATATCTCTGTCGTGGTTTGGTGCCAAGCACATTGTTGGCGGTGATCTTACCACCGGTCAGCTCACTTCGCTCTTTACTTATGTGATGACCATTCTCTCGGCGCTGATGATGCTCTCGATGATTTTTGTGCAGCTCACCATGAGTGCTGCCAGTGGCAAGCGCATTGCCGAGGTCATCAACGAGAAAGCCGATATTGTCAATCCGGCCAACCCCGTGATGAGTGTGCCTGACGGAAGCATCGACTTTGACCACGTAAGGTTTACTTATAACAAGACTGGAGCGTTGCCCACACCAGCTACCCTGATGGCAGGGCAGAGCGCCGCCACAATCACCGACTGTGACTATGCTGTCAACGACGTGACCCTCCACATAGGCAGTGGCGAGACAGTGGGCATCATTGGCGGCACGGGCTGTGGCAAGTCGACGCTTGCCATGCTCATCAGTCGCATGTACGATGTGAGCCAAGGCTCTATCAAGGTGGGTGGCGTTGATGTGCGTGACTACGACCTTGAAACCTTGCGCGACAATGTGTCGATGGTGCTGCAGAAGAACGTGCTGTTTTCAGGAACCGTGCTCGACAACTTGCGTTGGGGCAAGAGCGATGCCTCTCTTGAAGAATGCAAGCGGGCTTGCAAGCTCGCTTGTGCCGATGAGTTCATCGAGGAGATGCCCGACGGCTACGACACCGTCATCGAACAGGGTGGGGCAAATGTGTCGGGAGGCCAGAAACAGCGCCTGTGCATTGCTCGGGCGTTACTCAAGAACCCCAAGGTGCTTGTTCTCGATGACTCCACAAGTGCCTGCGACACGGCAACTGATGCACGCATCAGCAAGTCGTTGCGCGACTACATGCCTGAGGTTACCAAGATAATCGTGGCTCAGCGAGTGCACAGTGTGATGAATGCCAACCGCATCATTGTGATGGAAAGTGGGCGTGTTACTGGTTTCGACACTCACGATAACCTTCTCAAAACTAATGAGATTTATCGTGAGATATATAACATCCAGACTCAAGACTCCGGCGACTTTGACAAGCCCAAGTGAGGGGAGAGTGAGAGTGATGGGTAAAGTGGTAGTCACGATTACCCATTAAAGTCACCTCCATTGCAATACTTAAAAAACTAAGAATTAAAAACTAATAACTATAGACAATGAAACGAATTATTTATTGCGTTGTTGTAACACTGCTTTGGTCGCTCTCAACAAGCGCTCAAAAACAGTTTACACTTGAAGACCTGAACTTTGGTGGTACCAACTACCAGAACATGATTCCCAAGAACAAAAATCTCGCGTGGTGGGGGAGCTCTCTCTATCACATGGAGAAGGACACCTGTTGGAGTGTCGACACTAAGAGTGGTAAGGAAAAAACGGCATTCACCGCCCAGCAAGTCAAGGAATGGGCAGCACTCGACAAGCCTGTAAATCTTAAGTGGGCATCCTTCCCCTATGCCGATAAGCCTCTTTTGCTCATCTTCTCCGACAACAAGCGCATGCTTGTTGACTTCAAGAAACACAAGCTCGAGTGGAGCCAGAGCACCGATGGAGAAACCTATGAGGACTGGAATAAGGAAAGCCGCAACGTTGCCTTTGTGAAGGACGATAACTTATGGATAACAACTGCCAACGGAAAGACTTTACAAATCACCACCGATGGCTCACGCAACATAGTATATGCTCAGAGCGTACACCGCAACGAGTTCGGCATTGAGAAGGGAACTTTCTGGAGCAACGGCGGCAACCTGCTTGCATTCTACCGCATGGACCAGTCGATGGTTGCCGATTACCCGTTGATTACCGTTCCTGAGATTTACGACTCCACGCATATCGAGGCAACTCCGGCTCCCGAGAAATACCCCATGGCGGGACAGACTTCTCACAAGGTGCAGGTGGGGGTCCTCGATATTGTCACCGGCAAGGTTGTCTATCTCAACACTGGTGACCCTACCGACCGCTATTTCACCAATATCGCCTGGAGTCCCGACGATAGGCTCATATACATGTTTGAGCTTAACCGCGACCAGAACGACTGTCGTCTTGTGAGCTACGACGTTGCCACCGGTGAGAAAATCGCCGAGATTTATCGCGAAACCAGCGACAAGTATGTCGAGCCTCAAAATCCCATCGTCTTCCTTCCATGGGACAGCGGCAAGTTCATCATGCAGAGCCAGCGCGACGGCTACAATCACCTATACCTCTACAATGCCGATGGCTCGCTCGTCAAGCAGCTCACCAGCGGCAAGTGGGTGGTGATGGAAATGATGGGTTTTGACACTCCTCATAAGGCCGTTATCATTGCCGGTAACGAGATAAGCCCTATCCAGCGCAACCTCTTCAGCGTTGATGTCGCAACGGGCAAGCGCACCCGCATTGATGAGGGTGGCAAGGGATGGCACAGCGGCATTCTTAATCACGACGGTACCTGGCTTGCCGACTACTATTCCGAGCCCGATGTGCCCCGCAATATCGCTGTGGTTAACACTTCTACGGCAAAGGCTTTGAGCTACTACAGCGCTCCCAATCCTTGGGAGGGATATGACGTGCCTGAATTCTCGTGCGGCTCCATCAAGGCCGACGACGGTGTCACCGACCTCTATTATCGCATGGTGAAGCCTGTTGGCTTCGACCCGGCGAAGAAATATCCAACTGTGGTCTATGTCTATGGAGGACCTCATGCACATAACGTAGACGCTCGCTGGAACTATTGTAGCCGTAGCTGGGAGACCTATATGGCACAAAAGGGATATCTGCTGTTTATCCTTGACAACCGTGGCAGTGAGAACCGCGGACGCGACTTCGAGCAGGCAACCTTCCGCCATCTGGGGCAAGTCGAAATGCGTGACCAGATGAGCGGTGTCAACTATTTGCGCTCTTTGCCCTATGTCGACACCAACCGCATTGGCGTGCATGGATGGAGTTTTGGTGGATTCATGACAATTAGCCTTATCACCAACTATCCCGACGTTTTCAAGGTGGGTGTTGCCGGTGGACCGGTCATCGACTGGAAGTGGTATGAGGTGATGTATGGAGAGCGATATATGGACACTCCACAGAGCAACCCCGAGGGATATGCTCAATCGTCTCTCATCCACAAGGCCAAAGACCTCAAGGGAAGATTGCAAATTATCATCGGGCTTAACGACCCCACTGTTGTGCCACAACATGCCTACTCTTTCCTTAAGGCGTGCATCGCTGCCGGAACCCAGCCCGACTTCTTTGTCTATCCAGGACAGGGACACAACATGCGTGGGCATCAGAGCGTGCATCTGCACGAGCGCATAACGCAATACTTCGAGGACTATTTGAAGTGATAATTTCAATGTGATTGCCCGCACAAGGGGCAATGTCGCAAAAAAACACCTGCACCACTTTGGCACAGGTGTTTTTTGGGGTTGAAAAGTTATGCTATGCAAAGTCCTTTATTCTGCAAATGCGGTGCCGTGGAGTGTGCAGGCATACTTGCCGTCAATCTTGAATGTGCTGTTTACAACATGACAGTTTTGTGACACAATGGCCTCAAAATCGGTGAGGGTATGGTTCTCATCATCCGATTTTATTTCCTCATTAGAAGTGACTTTATAGCCATCGCTGGTTGCTTCAACGTTGAGGTCTGTGAAGGTAACACGCTGTATCAGCCCCGATTTCTGAGTTAAAGCAAAGTTTTTAATGCTTATGTAAGCCTTCATGTTGGTAGGGTTCATGATGATTTCAAAGTAGGCTTTATCGTTCTCAATTGCAGGCTGGGCGGGATCTTCGATGTCCGATACGGCGCAATTAGTGTATGGGAAGAGCAGCTGTGCCGAACTGATAACGCGGTGAGTTCCGTTTACTGTGAACTCAATCAGGAATGAGCCTCTATTGTTGTCGGCGCTGTAATAGCCTTTTACGGCTGTGATGCCATTGCCTCCGTTTGCCGTCTCAAAGGTGTAGCAGGCAAGCGTGTTGTTTGGGGTAAGGGGCACATCGGTGAGTTTGAGTGTGGCAGTGTTGTGACCATCATAGGCAACGGTATAGGTGACGGAAATTGTGTTCTCTGAAACCTTCCACTCAACTTCGGCTTGGCTCGACGAAACTCCAGCCGAGGTGTTTGTGCTCAAATCCACCGAGTTGTTGATGAATTCACCTGAAAAACGACGAACTATACTATCGGCATTGTTGTCATCAATACATGAACTAACACTAAGCAACAATAGTGTTAAAGCAAAAAATGAAAATACTTTTCTCATTGTCTTTATAATTTTATGTTAGTAATTAATGCAAAAAATAATGTGCCACAAATGTAGCACATTATTTTATAAGTAGTATGACATTTAAACTAAATTAGTAAAAATATCGTTAATAGTTGGCTGTTGTCAATGACTAAGGTTGCCATCTATTGTGGAGTTCTCGTTCCACAGGTAGAGATTGCTGCCCATTACATTGTCGTCGGTGCTATGCTCGCCGCCATGAGCATTCATTGTGCTAAGGCATTTCCAGAGAATGAGCCTACATACCTACCGTCAATCTTGAAAGTGCCAGAAACTTTGTGGCAGTACTGGTGAACAGTTGCCACAAGTTCGTTTAGTGTGTAGGTGCCTTCGTTGCATTTTATGTCATGATCGGTAGTAACTTTGTAACCGTCGATAGTTGCTTCTACATTGAGGTCGTAGAAAACCATTTGCTTTATCATCACTTCTGAGTTATCGGTGAATGCGAGATTGCTAATCAACATGCGAGCCTTCATGGTTGCTGGGTCGATGGTGATTGCCATGCCAACATTGTCGTTAATATGATATGGATTGGTTGGGTCTCCGGTATCGGTTACTGTGCACCTCATATAGGGGAATACCAACTGTGCCGAGCAAAAAACTCGGTGTGTGTGGTTAACGATGAATACCATCAGGAAAGTGCCGTTGTCAGGGCTGTAATAGCCTTTTATTGATGTGATGCCATCGCCACCGTCTTGTGCCACAAAAGTGTAGCATGCAAGGTTCTTATCGGCATTAAGTGCCGCATCATTTATTGCGACGTTGGCAGTGTTGTGACCATCATAGTTGACAGCAAATGAGAGTGAAATTGTGCTCTCGGTTACGTTCCAAACCATGTCGACAAGGCTCGAAGAAACTTTTACTGATGTATTGGTGCTCAGTTCCACCGAGTTGTTGATGAATTCACCTTGAAATTTGTGCACGATACCATCCTTGCTGTCATCATTACATGCGCTCACACTAAGCAACAATAGCGTTAAAGCAAAAATTGAAAATACTTTTCTCATTGTTTCTATCATTTTATGTTAGTAATTTATTGCAATAAATAATGTGCCACAAATGTAGCACATTATTTTATAATAGGAGTGATATTTAAACTAAATTAGTAAAAATATAGTTGATTGTTGACGATTACCAACGTATTGGATTGCTGGCAGGTCCATTGTTCCACAGGT
>CAMJZF010000051.1 GCA_946410125.1 uncultured Prevotellaceae bacterium
GCATTCTCGACCTGGCGCACGTAGTTGATGGTCTCGGTGCCGCGGCAATATCCAAAGTTGCAAACCGGGTCGTTATAGAACTCGGGCCGCATCTTCCACAACACGGCTTCTTCAACATTGTTATACCACACCTGTGAGCGCTTGCCATATTTTTGAGCGAGCTTCATGGCATCGGTTATGTGTCCCATGCCGGCATTGTAAGAGCCCAGTGTGAAGCGCAGGCGTTCGGCAGGATTGGAGATGTAGCTCTGCAAGAATTTGTTAGATTTGGAAATAATGAGACTTGCGAGATACACGCTCTTTTCAGGGTCGGCAAGGTCTTGTTCGGTAAATCCATAGCCGGCAGCGGTCTTGGGCATGATTTGCATTAATCCACGAGCTCCAGCCCACGACACCGCCTGCGGGTTGAAGTTCGACTCTACATAAGCAATGGCTGCAAGTAAAGTCCATTCCACTCCTGCGGTGGCTGCATATTTCCTGAACAATCGATCATATCCCGATATGTCGCCATCGCCGCGACGGTAAACCTTGGTGTAATTGATTTCACCGCTTTGGCTTTTAGACATTTCGATGAGGCTCGACACCGAGTCGCTCAATGCCCTCATTGAATCGAGATGATGCTTGTTCATCTGGAAATATCGTTGCCTTATCTCTTTGGCTGAGGCTATGGTGTGGTTGTTCTTAGCCCAGGTGTTGATGGTGTCGGCAAGCCATTTCCATTCCTTGCCCACAGCCCACGAAGCCCGTTGTGGAAATCCCACCTTAAGGCTGATGTTGATGCTGTCGTTATAGGTCTTGTTGATTTGTGCGATATCACTGTCGGCAATGGTGAGAGGCAGTCGTCCGCTTGCCACCATGTCGATGAGTTGTTCGCTTATCAGCGAGTCGTTGTCGATAGCGTGAATCTTGATGCCGCCGCCAATCTCGCTGTCAAGGTTGCGCAGGCGTGCCTCATAGCTGGAGCCATGGATGACGTAGACGTCCTTGCCAATGAGCTGGATAACGTTAGTGATAGAGTCTTTCTTCAAGGGCTGCACAAGCACCTGATAGGTTACGTTTTGTGCTCCGCAATGAATCACATGCTCTTTATACTCGGCAGTGAGTGGTATCTCATAGGCTGCCACATGAACCTTGTTGTTCTCGACAAAGCTGATAAGCTCTTTCATGCTGCTTGCCACATGAAACTTGATTTTCATGTTGTTCTCACGGGCGAAGTCGCAGATGCGCTCGTAGTCGTAGCCCAACGTGTCGCCCTTGAGAATGAAATAGCTGGCAGGGCTGTAGATGGTTCCCACTACCAAGGTGTCGGGGAACTGGTGCTGAACGGTGATGCTTGGCAGCGAGTCAACTCTTGAGCCTGTGTTATCGCTTGTGGTGTTGCTGCATGATGCCAAGCTTAGCACAACGAGCAGGAATAGAATGTTTTTCAAATAACTCATAGCCAAGACGATTAAAATAACTTGTGAATAATCTCAACAAACTCAAGAACCACAAAAATTGCGGGTACCACAAAGAGGAGGCTGTCGATGCGGTCGAGGATGCCTCCATGACCGGGGATTATGTTTCCCGAATCCTTCACGCCAGCCGTGCGCTTGAGCAGCGACTCAAACAGGTCGCCCAGAGTGGCGGCAACCACCGCGGTGATGCCCATCACTATCCAGGTGTCGATGCTCAACGACTGGGGGTTGAAAAAGGCATTGAGCGCGGGAATGCAAGATATCGCTATAGCAAAAGCGATTACAAAGGCCGCTCCTCCAGCAACACCCTCCCACGACTTCTTGGGGCTGATGCGCTCAAAGAGGCGATGCTTGCCAATGGCACATCCCACCAGAAACGCCCCTGTGTCGTAGAGCCAAATGAAAATGAACACCGCCAGTGCCAGCTGTGGCGAGAACTTGGCAATGAGCGCATTGAGCATCGCCAGTGGCAGTGCCACATAAAACACCGACGCGAGCGACTGACGCACACATGCCACCGCATTGTGGTGTGGCATGTAGAGCTGAACGCTAAATCGCACCAGCAGGTAAAGAGCAATGGCAATTAACAACAGGCTGCCCGCCGAAGCAATCCAGCTTAGCCCGGCGGCTATAAACATACCAACTCCCCCAGCGCAATCTATTACGGTGATCCACTTGTCGATGGGTTTCCCGTCGTGGTTAAGCAGTTTTGAAGCCTCAAGCATGCCCAGCCCTATAAAGCAAGCAAAGAGTATATTGAAAAATGTTTTGCTACTGTCCCATGTGAGTAGTGAAACTACAATCAGTATCACATAAATACCTCCAAACAAGGCTCTTTTAACGATATTCATTGTAATGGTTTTTATTCGGTTGAAAATTTGCCTGCAAATTTACGCTTTTTTTGGTAATAATGCATTATAATGTATTGCAAAATGTATTATCTTTGTGGTTGTAAAAGCTTAAAGAGAGAAGAATTATGTTTGAACCGTTAGCCGAGCGCATGCGACCCAAGTCGCTCGACGATTACATTGGGCAAAAGCATCTTGTGGGAGAAGGTGCCGTGATTCGCCGCATGATAGAGAGTGGCAACATCTCCTCGTTTATCCTGTGGGGACCTCCGGGCGTGGGCAAAACCACACTGGCGCGCATTATTGCCGAGCAGACCAAGGTGCCATTTTACACCCTGAGTGCGGTGACAAGTGGCGTGAAAGAGGTGCGTGAGGTGCTTGACCGCTGTCGTGCCGATGCGGGGAGCATTTTCACTCAGGGCAGGCCAGTGCTTTTTATTGATGAGATACACCGGTTCAACAAGTCGCAGCAGGATTCACTGCTTGGTGCCGTGGAAAAAGGCACCGTAACCTTGATAGGTGCTACCACCGAGAACCCTTCGTTTGAGGTTATCCGTCCCTTGCTGTCTCGTGCTCAGGTTTATGTCTTAGAGCCATTAAGCAGTGACGACCTTCTTGAGTTGCTTGACCGTGCTATCAAGACCGACCGCATTTTCCGTGACCGTGAGGTTAGGGTAGAGGAGACCCAGGCCATGCTTCGTTTCAGCGGTGGTGATGCCCGCAAGCTCTTGAATATCCTCGACCTTATCTATCAGTCGCTCGATGCTAACGAGCCGTTTGTCATTAATGATAAGATAGTTACCGACCGCCTGCAGCAAAACCCGCTTGCCTTTGACAAGAATGGAGAGATGCACTACGATATAATATCGGCATTTATCAAGTCGATACGTGGTAGCGACCCCGATGCTGCCGTCTACTGGTTGGCGCGCCTCATTGCCGGTGGTGAGGATCCCAAGTTTATTGCTCGTCGGCTGTGCATCCTTGCTGCCGAGGATATTGGCCTTGCCAATCCCAATGCGTTGCTGCTCGCCAATGCCACCTTCGACATTATCAACAAGATTGGCTGGCCCGAGGGTCGCATACCCCTGAGCGAGTGTGCCATTTACCTCGCCACATCGGCCAAGAGCAACAGTGCTTATCTTGCTATTGACGGGGCTTTGGCAAATGTTAACCAAACCGGCAATCTGCCGGTGCCACTGCATTTGCGCAACGCCCCCACCAAGCTGATGAAAGAACTGGGCTATGGTGCTGACTATAAATATGCTCACGACTTCCCTGGTCATTTTGTCAAGCAGGATTATCTCCCTGAAGAGCTGAAAGGTACACGTTTCTGGGCTCCTCAGCCTAATCCTGCCGAGGAAAAGCTTAAAGAACGACAGCAGCAACGCTGGAACCCCGATTAATGTCCTTTTTTATCAGCCCACGGGGGCTGATGTGTATTATTCATTGTTGTTTTGTGCTGTAATTTTCGTTATTCTGATACTGTAAAAAAATAAGTGCCGTCCTTTGGGGGCGGCACTTGATGTGGTGGATGAGACGGCTTAGCGCTTGAAGTAGATGTCGATGTAGTCGACGCATTCATCTACAGGGTTTTTCATCTCCTGCAGACGCCAGTAGTGTCGCTTTTCTTTTGTGACGAAATTGAAAGTTCCTTTTCTCAGGACTTCCTGACCATTGTTGATGTGAAAGACTTTAGTCCTTATCTCTCCTGTAAAGATAAGATGGTCTTTATCTACAATGTCGATCACTCCGTCGAGTTTTACGTAGTCGTCATTGTCGATGCAGCCTTGCTCAACATCCTTGGTGCACTTGCGTGCCAATTGCTCGCCACGGCAAGAGAGGGAGCCGTCGGCCTCCTTCTTGATTTCTACCGAGCCATAGCTCTCCCACGAAATCCACTGCATTGTGAGCAAGTGCTTGCCCACCACCTTGCGCTCAAGGGCAGAGAGATAGTCATATTTCTCTTGTTGAACAGTTTTGCGAGTGGTTTTCTTTTTCTTTGCCTCGATAGTGGCCGGTACCGCTGCAACCAATAGCGCGATAACCATTGTGAAGATTACTTTTTTCATAACTTAGGGGGATTAGTGTTTTGCTATTTTTTCAATTAGAGCTTTTATTTCTTCCTTCGAAGACAATCCTATCATCTCTTCAGGTTCTTCGGCACCAGGAGCAAAGAGCAACACATAAGGAATGCTTTGAATCTCAAGCATCTTGGCGAGTTCTTTGTTTTTGTCTACGTCGATGCTGTAGAAGTCAACTTTTCCCGCATATTCTTTTGCCAGTTCCTCAAGAATGGGTGCCAGCTTGCGGCATGGTCCACACCATGTGGCGTTGAAGTCAAACACTGCAGGCTTGGAAACAGCTCCTGTGCTTGTGTCGAACAAACCTATGAACTGCTCCATGTTAATCTCTTTAATCTTGTTTGCGCTTTGTGCGTTGGCAACAGTCCACATGGTGAACATTGCAACAATGATTAATATTGCTTTTTTCATAAAAATATTGATTAATAAAAAATTTTTCTTTAACTGAGATTGAAAAAACGAGAAAAGGTTTAAGCTGAAGGACTTAAAAACAAATAATAAGTTATCCAATCATTGATGCTGTGGCCTGAGCAGGTCGTTGACGGTCTTCACGGGGTTGAAAGTCTCGATGGGGACTTCGATGAAGATGGTGTTCCAGTCGCTCATGGAGCCGTTCCACAAACCTGGCAACTCAAGAGCCTTGATTTCTACGCCTCCGGTCGATTTCATTGAGATAAGCCCAGTGTTGGCATCGACAAACTTCTTGAGGTCGAATTTCTCGCCTTTATAGTCCTTGATATAGCACACCAGGTCTACGGGGTTGAAATGGGTGCCGCGCTGCATCAGTTCAACCGCTGCGGGGTCGTTTTCATCGATTTGTGCGGCCTCAAGAATTTGCGGAGAGTAGCTCCCGTCGCTGTTGTAGGCAAGATAGGGTCCTCCACCAGGCTCGCCCTCGTTGAGCACCATGCCGCACACCCTGATTGGGCGGTTGAGCTTGCCGCGCAGGTAGTTGGCAAGTTCGTCTTCGCTCATTTGAGCGGTAGCCTCATTGTGAGTGCAAAGTCGGTTCTCAACAAATTTGAGAATATTTTTAAGCTCATTGGCATTGGCACCCTTGTCAAGAGTGGCGATGTGCTTGGCAATGTGGCGCTGCACGTCGATGAGATAGCCCGCAATGGCTTTTTTGTAACGGATGGTGGTGTTGCGCAGTCGCAGTGGCACCACGTTGTCGATGTTCTTGACAAATATTACATCGGCATCCTGCTCGTTAAGGTTCTCGATTAATGCTCCATGACCGGCAGGGCGGAACAGCAGTTCGCCCGCCTCGTTGCGATAGGGGGTGTTGTCGAGGTTGACGGCGATGGTGTCGGTCGACTGCTTTTGCTCGCTCATGCTCACGTTGTATTTTACTCCCCACACCTGTTCCATAGTGGAGAGTTTGGCCTTGAGCGTCTTTTCAAATAGCTTGCGATGCTCGGGCGACACAGTGAAATGGATGTTCACCTCACGCCTGCTGTTGGTGGCATATTGTGCACCTTCCTCAAGATGCTCTTCGAGCGAGGTGTGTATCCCGCCGCCGGCAGCCTTGTGAAAGAGCAGCAATGCCTTAGGCAGGAAACCGTAGTTCAGTCCGTCCTTCTCAAGCATCGCCTTGACGATGTCGACATATTTTCCTTCTTCAACCAGTTGAGGGATAGGTGCATTGTAAAGTCGCTCGCATGCCTTGTTGAGTGGCTGGAAAAAAGCAAAGTGGTTGATGCCGTTGAAATAGGTTTTCTCAAAATCGGTCTCAGGAACCGTGCGCCCCGAAGTGGTGAAGGCAAACATGTTCTTGAACATGCGGCTGGCAGCCCCCGAAGCCGGTACGAATTTCTCTACTGTGACCCCAGCCAGCTGCGCCTCACGCCACAGCTTGATGTAATGGGCTATGTCTTTTTCGTTGAGTCGCTTAATGCCGTTGTCGACAGTGGCTACCGAATGAATGCGCAAGTGTGGAAAACCATTCTTGAACCGTTCAATCTGGCCTTCAATCATTTGGGGTGTTATGCCCTTGTTTTCAATTAGTTGTTGGTCTTGAGAGGTTAACATAGCAGGTATATTTTTGTGATTATTTGCTAATAAAATGGAATTAATTTGTAAAGTTACAAATAAAAAATTAATTTTGAATGTTTTTTAGAGGTAAAAAAATGAAAGAATCAGGATATTTTATTGCTCAAGAGCGCAAACTTTTGTTCCAATCAATAAACAAACTGTGGAACAACCTGCGCGACGAGATAGACATAGCCGACGTGCGGCATCTGCATTCCATTATTTCCGGTGGTGTGAAAAGCGGTGTTTACAAGCGTGACAAGTATGGCATCAATCCAGTGATAAGGACCTTTCATACTGCCGAGCTGCTGCATGACAGTATTGCCCCCGACCGCAACATGACTATTGCTGTGCTCATCTATAACCTGTGCCGTAATAAATTTATCTCGGAAGAGCAGATTTCGCAGTGGTTTGGCAAAGATGTGTCGAAGCTGGTGCATGGACTAATCAAGATATCGCAGCTTTACAAGAAGCAGGCAGCGGTCGAGGATGAGAACTTCCGCAAGTTGCTTGTGACCTTTGCCGAGGATATTAGGGTGGTGATAATTATGATTGTTGACCGCTTGGGGCTGATGCGCAATATCAAGGGGCAGGATAATGAGAAGTTTGTGCGTGACATTTCTCTTGAGGCACGCTATCTTTATGCGCCATTGGCTCACAAGTTGGGGCTGTATCAAGTGAAGTCGGAACTTGAAGACCTGTCGCTAAAATATATTCAGCGCGATGTGTACAACAAGATAGCCCTTCGCCTGAAAGAAACCAAGCAGGTGCGTGAGAAATATATCGAGGAATTCTCGGCACCTATCAAGGAGGTGCTTAAGAAAGAGCACATTAAGTGTTATGTAAAGGGTCGCACCAAGACTATCAATTCCATTTGGAACAAGATGAAGACAAAGAAGGTCGACATGAACGACATGTATGACCTGTTTGCCATTCGCATCATAATTGACACCCCGCTTGAGCGTGAGAAACGTGATTGCTGGCTTGCCTATTCGCTTGTGGGAGATATTTATCAGGCTAATCCCACTCGACTGCGCGACTGGATTACAATGCCTAAGAGCAATGGCTATGAGTCGCTTCACGGCACATTCAAGGGGCATGACGACAAGTGGGTGGAGGTGCAGATTCGCACTGAGCGCATGGACGAGGTGGCCGAGCGTGGCCTTGCCGCTCACTGGCGGTACAAGGGCGTGAAAGCCGATGGTGGCATTGACCGCTGGATGAACAACGTGCGCGAGGTGCTTGAGGAAGGGCATAAGGACCGCATGGAGCTCATTCGTGACATGCACATGAACCTCTATGACGAGGAAGTTTTTGTGTTTACTCCTCGCGGCGACGTGTTCCAGTTGCCCAAGGGAGCCACAGTGCTTGACTTTGCCTTCCAAATTCATTCCCGCATAGGGTGCAGTTGCATTGGTGCAAAGGTCGATGGCAAGAATCAGAAGATAAACTATAAGCTGCGCAGTGGCGACACCGTTGAGATTATCACCTCATCTACTCAGGTGCCTCGCCTTGACTGGCTCAATATTGTAAAAACCAGCAAGGCTCGCAACAAGATACGCCAGGCGATTAATGAGGCTCAGACCAAGAAGGCCGACATGGGCCGCGAGCTCGTTCAGCGCCGCTTCAAGAACCGCAAGATTGAGATTGACGATGCCACGATGAGCCGTTTCATCTCTAAGAAAGGCTACAAGACGTCGACCGATTTCTATGTTGCCATTAATGATGAGAAAATAGAGATAGGAACGCTGGTTGAGGAATATCTTGAGTTCCTTGCCAAGCAACAAGAAACAGCCAAACCGCATGAGACTGCCGAGAACTTTGTGCTGCAACACAAAGCAGGCAGCGATGAGCATGTTCATGACGACATTCTGGTGATTGGGAATAATGTTAAGGGCATCAACTACAAGCTGTCGCGTTGCTGCAATCCCATCTATGGTGATGCTATCGTGGGGTTTATCGCCAGTGACGGAGCCATCAAGGTTCATCGTCGCGACTGTGGCAACCTCAAGCACTTGATGGTGAAATACCCTTATCGCATCATCAAGTCGAAGTGGAGCGGCAAGATGGGCAAGCAGTTTGCCGCAACGCTCAAGGTGGTTGGCAATGACGATATAGGCATCGTGTCAAATATTACTTCTCTCATCAACAAGGAGGGAGACACAGTGTTGCGCAACGTTTCAATCAGCAGTACTGGAGGACTTTTTGAAGGTCATCTGGTAATAGGTATCAGCTCTTTGGAAAATCTTGATCTCCTTATCAAGAAAATCAAGAACCTCAAGGGCGTGAAAGATGTGCAACGCACCAGCTATTGATATTATGTGGCATAATGTACACACACTTTGGCATATATGTTGAAAACTTTATCAAAATTAGGTGTGTAATTCAGAAATTCTGTTTAACTTTGCAGGTCTTTTAGAAATAACTAATTCACAATTAACTATAACTTTAAACAATGAACAAAATTGTAAGCAAACAGCGCTTCAGCGAGAATGTTACCAAGCTCGTTGTTGAAGCTCCAATGATTGCTAAAGCTCGCCGTGCCGGTCACTTTGTGATTGTGCGTTGTGGTGAGAAGGGAGAACGAATTCCATTGACCATTGCCGACAGCGATCCGGCTGCCGGTACTATCACACTTGTTATTCAAGCAGTTGGTGATTCAACCCGTAAGATTTGTGCCCTTGAACCCGGTGATTGCCTTACCGACGTGGTGGGACCACTTGGACAGGCTACCCGCATCGAGAACTACGGCACCGTGCTGTGCTGTGGTGGTGGCGTGGGCGTGGCTCCATTGCTGCCAATCATCAAGGCTATGAAGGCTGCCGGCAACCGTGTTGTCAGCGTTCTGGCAGGTCGCACTAAGGACCTGATTATCCTTGAGGATGAGGTTCGTGCATCGAGCGACGACGTGATTATCATGACCGACGACGGCAGCTATGGCAACAAGGGTCTTGTTACCGCCGGCGTTGAGGAGGTTATCAAGCGTGAGAAGGTCGACAAGGTTGTTACCATTGGTCCAGCTATCATGATGAAGTTTGTTTCGCTCTTGACTAAGAAGTATGAGGTGCCCACCGAGGCTTCACTCAACGCTATCATGGTTGACGGCACTGGCATGTGTGGCGCTTGCCGCGTGAGCGTGGGTGGCAAGACCCGCTTCGTGTGTGTTGAGGGTCCTGAGTTTGATGCCCATGAGATTGACTTCGACGAGTTGTTAATGCGCTTGAAAATGTAATTTAAAAAACTGAAGACAAATGGAAAACTATAACGAATCTCGCAATGAGGCTTGGCGCGAGCAGTTGCGCAAGTCTAAGACCGCAAAAGAGAGAAACAATATAGCCCGCGTTGAGATGCCTCAGCTCGATCCTGCCTACCGCATCACTTGCAACGAGGAGGTTAACCAGGGCATCAACGCCGAGCAGGCAGTTCTTGAGGCCACACGCTGCCTCGACTGCCCCAATCCACAATGCGTCACTGGTTGCCCCGTGGGCATCAACATCCCCAAGTTTATCAAGAACATTGAGCGTGGCGAGTTTGCCCAGGCTGCCGCTACTCTTAAGGAAACCAGCTCACTGCCCGCAGTGTGTGGTCGTGTGTGTCCTCAGGAGAAGCAGTGCGAGAGCAAGTGCATCCGCCTGAAGATGAACCAGCCAGCAGTAGCCATTGGTTACTTGGAGCGTTTTGCCGCCGACTGGCAGCGCAACAACACCGAGCAGGAGGTGCCACCTATGAAGGAGGCTAACGGCATCAAGGTCGCCGTTATCGGTAGTGGTCCTTCGGGACTCTCGTTTGCCGGCGACATGGCAAAGCAGGGTTTTGACGTAACCGTGTTTGAGGCATTGCACGAGATTGGTGGCGTGCTCAAGTATGGTATTCCTGAGTTCCGCTTGCCCAACAGCATTGTCGATTACGAAATCGAGGGTCTTCGCAAGATGGGTGTGAAGTTTGAGAAGGACGTGCTCGTGGGCAAAACTATTACCTACGACGACTTGCACGAGCAGGGCTTCAAGGGTGTGTTCGTTGGCTCTGGTGCCGGCTTCCCCCGCTTTATGGACATCCCAGGCGAGAACCTGATTGGCGTAATGTCGAGCAACGAGTACCTCACTCGCATCAACCTGATGAGCGCTGGCCGTGGTGGCGACACTCCCGTGATGCATGGCGACACTATCGCCGTGATAGGTGGTGGTAACACCGCTATGGACTCGACCCGCACCGCATTGCGCATGGGTGCTAAGCGCGTGATATTGGTTTATCGTCGCAGCGAGGAGGAGATGCCTGCCCGCCGTGAGGAGGTTGGCCATGCCAAGGAAGAGGGAGTTGAGTTCATGACTCTGCACAATCCCATCGAGTACATCGGCGATGAGAAGGGACATGTTAAGGCTATGCGCGTGCAGCGCATGGAGCTTGGCGAGCCCGACGCCAGCGGACGCCGCAAGCCAGTGCCCGTTGAGGGTGCCATCGAGGAGATTCCTGTTGACATCGTCATTGTGGCTGTGGGTGTATCACCCAACCAGCTCGTGCCACGCTCCATTGAGGGCCTTGACGTGAGTCGCCGCAACACCATCGTTGTCAACGAGGAGACCATGCAGAGCAACATTGGCGACCTCTACGCCGGTGGCGACATCGTGCGTGGCGGTGCCACAGTAATCCTCGCCATGGGCGACGGCCGTCGCGCCGCCCAAAACATGGCACGTCAACTCCTGGGCGAGTAAATCTCCAGAACATAATAATAAACTAATGCGCCACCCTCAACATCGAGAGTGACGCATTAGTTTAATTACAATATAGATTTAATCAATCATATTCTGTTCTGCGGCGCATGTGAGAAACGGTAACATACGTTCGCCAGGAAATATATCTCGCACTGGTCTGTTTCGGAACAAAAAAATAATGGACATTTAATCTGGCCAAGCGATGTAGCCGGTGCGTTTTGACAGTCGCAGTGAGATGTTGGGGTGATAGGCGTGGGGTGGAAGTTGATTAACTCGATTGGCACCCCTCTTGATTGTTTCGTTTTTCATACTCTCTGAATTTTTAGATTAATACATGTCGAGTAATGGGGGCTTACTCATTAAAATAACTAAATCACTATTTACTTGTTTGTGGGTGCAAAATTAGATATTTTTCCTGGAATAACCAAGAAAAATATGTTTTATAACATGTCTTTGAGGTAAAACTTAGTGCCAGACTACGGTTTTTGATAGGGATTTGACGAGAAGTTCGAGATTTTTCTTGTCTGTTTCGTCAAATGTGTTTAAGTCTTTGCTGTCGATGTCGAGCACAGCGACAACTGCACCTTGTGCGTCGTGCACCGGAACCACTATCTCGCTGCGCGAGAGGCTACTGCAGGCTATGTGTCCGGGAAATTGCTCCACGTCGGGTACAATCACAGTCTCGTCGCGCTCCCATGCCGTGCCGCACACGCCACGGCCGCGCTTAATGCGGTAGCAAGCCACCGGTCCCTGGAATGGGCCAAGCTCAAGGCGCTCGTCCTCAACGGTGTAAAATCCTGTCCACCACCATCCAAATGCCTCATGCAATGCGGCAGCTACATTGGCCATCACGCTCACTGCATTGGTCTCACCGTCAATCATCGCCACCACTTGCGGCAGTACATCTTCATATCGTTCTTGCTTAGTCATAGTACATTTTTTTTTGCAAAAATAAATAATTATATAAAAACCCAACAGCATTTTAAACCAAAAAGTTGTATCTTTGTCAAAATTCAAATTTTTAACCCGCATGAAACGCATACTTTTTATTATATTAATGTGTCTTATTGCAGTGACTAAAGTTGCTGCCAACGACACCCAGATTCACATCTTCGACCCGAACGTGAAATCGCTAAAGATAGCTCCGCTGAGCAACATGTACTTCCCGCCCGTCTATGTGCTGGGTAGCGATGATGTGCTCAATGTGAACTTTGATTATCTCGACCTTGACGCTCAATACTTGCGCTACAGCGTTACTCACTGTGATGCCAACTGGCAACCGTCGCAGCTGGTTGAGAGCGAATATATAGATGGTTTCAATCAGGCCGACATCGATGACTATAAGCCCAGCGAGGCGACCTTTGTGCATTACTTCAACTATGATTTTTGCATCCCCAACAACAACTTTATAATCACCAAGAGCGGCAATTATCTGCTCAAGGTGTTCCGTCAGGATAATCCAGATGACGTACTGTTCCAGACTCGTTTCTCGGTGTGCGAGAACACGATGGGCGTCTATGCCGAAGTGAGTACCAATACCGATGTGGATTATAACGCACACAATCAGCAGGTGAATTTTGTTATTACCACCAAAGGTGGTGAACGCATCAGCGACCCTTATAACGAGCTGGCAGTGGCAGTGACTCAGAACTCTCGGCCCGATAACGAGGTGATGGTTACCAAGCCATTGATGGTGAGTGGCAACAAGGTGACGTTTGAGCATAACCGCGACCTTATTTTTCCTGCCGGAAACGAATATCGCCGCATTGAAATGGTTAACGTCAACTCGATGAACATGGGAGTGGAAAAAATACAGTATTTCGAGCCTTATTACCATGCCACGCTTTATCCTGCTCAGCCTCGTGTTGACGGGCAATACCTCTACGACAAGACTCAGTTTGGCCGTTTTACGATAAGGACTTCGGGTGCTTATGATTCGATGGTCGAGAGTGATTATATTGTCACTCATTTCACACTTTTCACAGGTGAAAGGCTCGAAGGCGGAAATCTCTTTGTGCAGGGAGAGTTCACGCTTGGCATGCCGCCAGAGCAGTGCCTGATGCGCTATGACCCAAATTATGGCACATATAACTGCGACATTTTGCTTAAGCAGGGTGCCTATAACTATCAGTTCCTATGGGTACCAAACGGCAGTGGAGTAGGGCAGACGTCAAAAATAGAGGGTGATAAATACCAGACAACCAACGAATACCTCATTAAAGTTTATGACCGTCCCTTTGGTGAACGCTACGACCACTTTGTGGGATTTGGAATAGTCTATTCAGGGCGGTAGTTTCTCGCCGACGATGCCGGCGATTACTTCAACTGCACATACGCACTTCATTGCCGGCTGGTTCTCTTTTCTCGCCGGCGATTACTTCAACTGCACATACGCACTTCATTGCCGGCTGGTTTTCTTTTCTCGCCGGCGATTACAACGACTGCACATACGCACTTCATTGCCGACTGGTTCTCTTTTTCTTGCCACTCATTCACGGGCAATGCTTGCTGCGATGCTATTTAGCCGGTTGCATATCTCTTTGGTTAATTTCTTTGGTTCATCGTGTTGTTGCCAAGGAGAGATGAGCAACAATTTCCCTTGTGCACAGGCATCAAAGAGTTTGCCACCAGGTTTCCATAGTGGCTTGATGTTGTGGGTTAGAATAACGATTGTGCTATATCCCATCTCGTGTGCTATTCTAAAGATGTGCTTCTCACCGTCGCTTATGCATGGAGATATCAGAATCGCACCTTGTTGAGCAAGCGAGATGAGCCTGTTTGTTTCTTTGTCAAGCTCTTCACCAACAAGACTACGAGAGCATTTCACGGCGACTATTGATGGCTGATCAAGCAGGAAAATATTGCCCATTGCACTCATCTCTTGAGTGCCGATTGTAATACTATTGAAGATTTTGAAAAGATTGGGATTGTTGCTTTTTAGCAATCGTCTCCGTGGATTATCAATCAGGTAGTCACACATCCTTTTCAGTTGATCTTTTTCGGTCAAAATGCGGTCATGGTAACCTTCTTCCCACAGGTGTGAGACTTGTGATGTTTGGGTAGTCGGCGACATTGTCGGCGAGAGTTCCCTAAAGGCCTTGTTGCAACCAATTTTAAACCCATTTATAATGCGCCCTAAATGATAAGGAGTTTTTTCGGTCACGAAAAGGATGCCGTGCATGTGATCGGGCATTAGTTGCAGTCTTATGGGCTTAACTTGAGGGTAGTGTTTTGAAATATAATTCCAGCATTTCTTAACTTCTCTGCCCAGAGGTGTGAAATTTACCCAAGGTATATTGTGATTTGCATCACTATCACACAACGAACCTAATAGCTGATTGCGACTTTCCACAACGAGTGTTATCATGTAGATGCACCTTGAAGTGTAATCATGATGCTCGATGCGACGCTTCATTGAATATCGTGGCTTCAACTCAGGATGAGATTGAAGCCATTCCAACTGTTGTTGTGTCAATGCCATTGCATAGGTTTTTTTATCGCATGAGGAGGTAAGCAGTGTAGCCAATGTAGATGGCTACGAAGATAACTCCCTCGATGCGGTCGAACTTGCGCTTGCCAAAAGTGAACACCACAACCCATGTGAGTACTGCTGCGAGAATTGCCATTGCATAATCAGTCATTTTTATTGTAGTAAGCTCATAATCTTCTATTACCGATGACACGCCCAGTATCATTAGCAAATTGAACACGTTGGACCCTATCACATTGCCAAGTGCCAACTGTGGATTTTTCTTGACAGCTGCGATGATGGCAGTGATGAGTTCGGGTAGCGAGGTGCCCACAGCCACAATGGTGATTGATATCACGGCTTCGCTCATGCCCCAAGCCTTTGCAAGGCTCTTGGCGGCATCGAGAAACATATTCCCTCCCCATAACAGGGCAGCCAGCGACACCGCTGCTATGCCCCATAGCAGATAGACGTTTTTGCCAGTGAGGCTTGAAGTGGCTTCCTCGTCGGCCTCGGCAATGGCTTGTTGTGGCTTTTCGCCTTTCTTGAGGATGACCACAGCCATGTAGACGATAAAGAACACAAGCAGCAATAATCCGTCGACACGAGACAGGTCGTTTTTATCAATCCCAGGAATAATGGCATCGTTGGCAAGCAAGAACACGAGTAGCGCAACAACGATTCCAATTGGGATGTCGCGCCGCGTTTGCTCTCGATTTATCTCAAAGGGTAGAATTATAGCTGTCACACCCAGTATCAGGAACACGTTGGCAATGTTAGAGCCCAGAACGTTGCCCATGGCAATGTCGCCATGACCAGTAAGGGCGCTTTGAATCGACACAAAAAGCTCGGGCGCCGAGGTGCCGATGCCCACAATCGTGAGACCAATAATGAAATTAGAAATCTTTGCGCGCTGGGCGATTGCCACACTGGCGTCCACCAGATAGTTGGCACCCACGAGCAGCAGTGCCAGTCCCAAAAAGAGAAATAAATAATCCATTGTAGTTTCTTTTAATTGACTGCAAATTTATATATTTTTTAATTAGGATAATAAATATCACCAATTAAATTTCGATTACAATCAAAAAAAACATTGCCCAAAATTCTCGGGCAATGTTCATTATTTATTCACTTATTTATTCACTTATTTATTTTTCAGGCGTAGCCTAATTATGCATTATGCATTATGCATTGTGCATTATGAATTATGCATTAATTATTGCATTCCGCTCACGGCAACTTCCTTGCAGGTGCGGCCAATCAGGCCTTGAAGCACCTTGCCGGGGCCAAGCTCTACTGCCTCGGTCATGCCGTCGGCTGCCATGTTCTGGACGATGTGGCTCCAACGCACTGGGGCAGTCAACTGCTTGATGAGGTTTTCCTTAATCTCCTCGGGATTGGTGTGAGGCTTGGCATCAACATCCTGATAGATTGGACACATAGGCTCGCTGAAGTTGGCCTCATGGATCGCCTTGGCAAGCTCCTCACGTGCAGGCTCCATCAATGGAGAGTGGAAAGCACCACCCACCTTCAATGGCAAGGAGCGACGTGCACCAGCCTCCTTAAACTTGGCACAAGCAGCCTCGATGGCTTCAAACGAGCCACTGATAACCACTTGTCCAGGGCTGTTGTAGTTGGCAGGAACACACACGCCATCAACGCTGGCGCATATTTCCTCTACTTTATCGTCGTCCATGCCAATGATGGCTGCCATGGTCGAAGGAGTTGCTTCGCAAGCCTTCTGCATAGCAAGCGCACGGGTTTCAACAAGCTTCAAGCCCTGCTCAAAGGGCAGAACTCCGGCGGCAACAAGAGCCGAAAACTCACCTAATGAGTGACCGGCTACCATGTCGGGCTTGAAATCTTCGCCAAGGGTCTTGGCAAGTATTACACTGTGCAGGAACACAGCGGGTTGAGTAACTTTAGTCTGCT
>CAMJZF010000052.1 GCA_946410125.1 uncultured Prevotellaceae bacterium
AAAAATAATTTCGTGCCTCAATTATTTTGTATTTCATTCGATTTGCACTAATTTTGTGGGTTGAAATTAAAATATGAGATTATTTACACATTATTTTATAACACATTAAACAGCTATGGCATTTTTAACTAACGACAAATTGACAATCGTAGGCGCTGCCGGTATGATTGGTTCTAACATGGTTCAAACCGCCCTGATGATGGGCTTGACAAGTGACATCTGCCTCTATGACGTGTTCTCACCCGAGGGCGTTGCCGAGGAAATGCGCCAAAGTGGTTTTGGCGACGTGAAAATCACAGCTACAACCGATGCCAAGGAAGCATTTACCAATGCTAAATATATCATTTCGAGCGGTGGTGCGCCACGCAAGGCCGGCATGACCCGCGAAGACCTGCTCAAGGGTAACTGCGAGATTGCCCGCGGCCTGGGCGAGAACATCAAGCAATATTGCCCCGACTGCAAGCACGTGGTGATCATCTTCAACCCCGCCGACCTCACAGGCCTCGTAACCCTGCTTTACAGCGGCTTGAAGCCTAATCAGGTGACTACTCTCGCCGGTCTTGACTCAACCCGCCTTCAAAGCGCCCTTGCCAAGAAGTTCAACGTAATGCAGAGCGAGGTAACCGGATGCGCTACCTACGGTGGTCACGGAGAGCAGATGGCAGTGTTTGGCTCGCACGTGAAGATTGATGGCAAGCCATTGACCGACATCATTGGCACTCCTGAGTTCCCTGCCGAGGAATGGGAGCAGATGAAGGTTGACGTTACCAAGGGCGGTGCCAAGATTATCGAGCTTCGCGGCCGCAGCTCGTTCCAGAGCCCAGCCTACCTTTCGGTAGAGATGATTCGCTCGGTGATGGGTGGCGAGAAGTTCAACTATCCGGCAGGCACCTATGTTAACAATGGCAAGTACAACAACATCATGATGGCAATGGACACCACTCTCGATGAGAACGGATGCTCATTCAACGTTCCCGAGGGTACTCCCGAGGAGAATGCCAAGCTCGATGCCAGCTATGAGCACCTGTGCCACATGCGCGACGAGCTCGTGACACTCGACATCGTTCCTCCCATCAGCGAGTGGAACAAGATTAACCCCAACTTGTAATAAGGGAGTTTTTTCTTAACGCATATAAAATCGGCTGCAAAGCATAGCCTTGCAGCCGATTTTGACAATTATAAATATAACCTGAATCAAAGATGAAAAATTTCAAGAAAATGGTTTTGGCCGCCATGGTTATCATTGGTGGCATTGCGGCAGTACCGGCACAGGAGGTGTATTTCACCGTTGACGAGATGCCAAATATTATCAAGTGCCTGCCGGCACCGCCCGACACCGGCAGTGCACAATTTGCCTACGACAAGGCACGCTATGCTTGGGGCAAGCAGCAGCGGCTCAATCCCGAGCGTGCCGCTATCGCACGTGGCGATGCCGTTTGGGGATATGATGCCCTGCTCAAGCAGATGAGCGGAGCCTTTGGAATGAACATAAGTGAGACCGAGACCCCCGAGATTTGGAAGCTGATGACTACCAGCCTGTCGACTACCGACCAGATTCGTGTGGCTCCCAAGAAGTACTACATGCGTCAGCGTCCATTCCTTTATTATCACGAACATCTTCTCACCTATCAGGCCGAGGAAGATGAGGAAGAGCTGGGCCGTGAAGGCTCTTATCCTTCGGGACACACAGCCCGCGGCTGGGCTGCCGCCCTGCTGCTTGCCGAGATTAATCCTGCCCGAGCCGATACAATATTTGCCCGCGGCTGGATGTATGGTGAAAGCAGGGTGATTGTGGGGGCGCACTGGCAGAGCGATGTCGACGCTTCGCGCGTGGTGGCGAGCATTGGCTACTCGCAGCTTCACAACAGTGCTGCCTTCCGTGAGCAAATGGCAAGGGCGAAGGCCGAATTTGCCGCCAAGTCGGGACATGCAATGGCCCGCACCGACGACAACAGCGACTTTGTGAATATCACCGACGTGATTCCCGATGCCATACTTGAAATTCGCTATCACAGCACCTATAACTTCGTGGGCTCGCGCATTGATGGATATGACGAACCAACGGCTCTGCTCACACGTCGTGCTGCCGAGGCCCTGAAGGCCGTTAGCGACGACTTGAAGGCTCAGGGCTATCGTCTCAAGATTTTTGACGCTTACAGGCCACAGCGTGCCGTCGACCACTTCATGCGTTGGGCCCAAGACATTGATGCAACCGAGATGAAGCAGTATTTTTATCCCGATCTTAACAAGAATGTCCTCATCCCTGACTACATAGCCCGCAAGAGCGGTCACACTCGTGGCTCTACCGTCGACCTCACACTCTTTGACATGCGCACCGAGAAAGAGGTGGACATGGGTGGCACCTTCGACTGGTTTGGTCCTGAGAGTCATCCCGACTTTGGCGGAAATCCCGACAAGGCGAAGTACACCGGTGCCAAATCGCCACGCGGTCGTTCAATCACTTCAAAACAATTTCACAACCGCATGATTTTGCGACAGGCGATGATGCGTCATGGCTTCAAGCCTCTCGACACCGAGTGGTGGCACTTCACGTTGAAAGACGAACCTTATCCCAGCACCTATTTCACTTTCCCGGTAAAGAAAATAGTGCGCTGACATGGCAGTGTGATTAAAGGGGAGAGTGGAGAGGGGAGAGGTAAGAGGTGAGAGATTGTATGTTGGGGCCCTTTCAGCAGTTCTCAGTTGTTCACTCTCACCTCATAAAAAAACATGGATTACAAAAAGAAATACAAGCAGTTTAAACAATGGCAACGCGACGGAAAGGATTTCGTTGTGGAAGACCCGGAGTTGAATGAATGCAAGTGTTGCAATAATCTCTATCGTGGCAACTACTGTCCCAAGTGTGGGCAAAACAAGAGAATTGATAGTCTGTCATGGGAATCGGTGAGGGTTGAGACGATGAATGTGTGGGGATTAGGCAACCGGTCAATGCCTTATTCGTTGTGGCAGATTCTTCTCCGTCCGGGATACTTCATTAGCGATTACATCAATGGTAAGAGGCAAGTGAGCTTTCCGCCGGTAAAGATGCTGGTAATAATGGGCTTCTTTGCCTCATTGCTGCAATACCTGTTTGAGACTCCGAGCGTTATACCCATTCCCGATCAAAACAGTGAACTATACTTTCTTAAGGCATTTATTGAATGGTGCGATGCCAATGAGGGATGGACAATGCTCATAATGTGCTCGTTCTTGATACTACCCACTTGGATATTGTTCCGAAACTCGCCACGCAACACCCGTCACAACTTGCCCGAAGGTTTCTTTATTCAGACCTTTATGGCGATATTGATGGTTGTAATCTCAATAGTTGATGTTTTAATAGGTGCGTTGTCGTGGTTTGTAGGCATTTATTTCTATTATACGGCTTATAGGCAACTCTTTGGCTACAGTGTGTGGGGTACTGTTTGGCGAATGATTTTTTGCGTTGCGGTAGCCGCATTCACTTTATTGCAGTCGGCAATATTTACTTTCCTGTTAAATCTAAAATTACAAGGGAACGATAGTTTTAGCTATTACCATGTGTTTGCCGTTATATTAGTGTGCCTCGGCGTTGACTCGGTGCTGCTCTTGATAGGCTATTTCATTGACAGCAGGGGCAATAATGTAGATAAGCATCCTGATTCGGAGGAAAAGCCTGTCGAAAAGGATGCGGCAGGAGAGTAGCAGCTCTCCCTAATTGCTGCGCAAAAAGCACTTATAGTCGATTGCTGGAAATCTAAACCAGCAGTTTTTCAAGTTCGTTGATGTGCTCAATGGGCGTTGCCCAGCTCGTGGCAAAGCGAGTGATAAAGCGACCGTCGGGCAACTTGTCCCATACCTCAAATGCTATTTTCCCTTCCAGTGCATTCATCTGCTCCTGGGTGAGGATGGGGAACTGCTGATTGGTGGGAGAATCGATATAGAAGTCAAATCCCTTGGCGGCAAACATGCCCTTGAGCTCCATTGCCATGTCGATGGCGTGGCGGGCAATCTTGAAGTAAAGACCATTGGTGAAGAGAGTGTCAAACTGAATGCCGAGCACTCTTCCCTTGGCGAGCAGGGCTCCATGTTGCTTTACTATGGTGAAGAACTGGCGTGGGGCATTGCCGCTTGGGAAAACTACAGCCTCGCCACACAAAGCGCCCACCTTAGTGCCGCCAATGTAGAACACGTCGCACAGGCCAGCAAGGGTTTTGAGGTCAAGGTCGGCAGCAGGACTTGCCAGGCCATAACCCAGACGCGCACCGTCGATGAATAATGGAATGTTGAAATCGTTGCAGGTTGCCTTGATGGCTTTTAGCTCCTCAAGGCTGTAGATTGTGCCATACTCTGTTGGGAACGAGATGTAGACCATGCCAGGATACACCATGTGAGGCCAGGTGGGGTCGCCGTGGAAGTGTTCAAGATATTGGCGCAGCTCGCCTGCGTCCATCTTTCCCAGGTGGCCAGGCAGGGTTATTACCTTGTGGCCGCTGAATTCCACCGCACCGCTCTCGTGGACGGCAATGTGACCGGTATCGACGGCTACCACTCCCTCATAGCGGCGAAGCATGGCATCGATGACTGTGCTGTTGGTCTGTGTGCCCCCCACAAGGAAGAATACGTCGGCATTGGGGCAGCCGGTAGCATCCTTAATCTTGGCGCGTGCCGAGTCGCAAAACTGGTCTTCGCCATAGCCTTCTACTTGCGTCATGTTGGTCTGTGCCAGACGCTCTAAAATCTCAGGGCAGCAGCCCTCAATATAGTCACATGTGAATGAAATCATATTTAAGTAGTAAGTAGTAAGTAGTAAGTAGTAAGTGGTAAGTGGTAAGTGGTAAGTAGTAAGTAGTAAGTGGGGCAAAGGTACAAACTATTTTTCTAATGTTAGTTGGCATTTCTCATCAATTTTCATTACCTTTGTGAAAAATTATTGAAGATTATGATTATCAAGACAGCGAAATTTGAGATAAGCAACGCCGACTATACCAAATGTCCTGCCGGCAACAAGCCGGAGTACGCATTTATAGGACGCAGCAATGTGGGCAAGTCTTCACTCATTAACATGCTCACCAATCACAAGGGGCTTGCCAAGACATCATCTACACCTGGCAAGACTCTATTGATAAATCATTTCCTGATAAACGATGAGTGGTACATCGTGGACTTGCCTGGCTATGGCTATGCACAGCGCAGCAAGGATGCTCGCGAGCAACTTAAGAAGATTATCGAAGACTATGTGCTGGAGCGAGAGCAGATGACCAACCTTTTTGTACTCATTGACTGCCGTCTCAAGCCCCAGAAGATTGATGTGGAGTTTATGGAGTGGCTTGGGGAGAACGGTGTGCCTTTCAGCATTGTGTTTACTAAGCTTGACAAGCTCGGCAAGGTGGCTGGAGCACAAGCGGTTGCCGCCTATAAGCGCTTCCTGCTGCACTCGTGGGAAGAGCTGCCGCCGGTGTTCATGACATCGAGCGAAGACTATCGCGGTCGTGATGAAATCCTCAACTACATTCAGCAAATCAATGAGGATCTGCAAAAAAACGACAACTAAAAACTGATAACTAAAAACTAACATGAAACGTGTGGTAATGATTGGTTCGGGCAATGTGGCAACAAGCCTGGCACTGGCACTGAAAGACAAGTGCGAGATTGTGCAGGTCTACAGTCGCACCCTTGCCAATGCCGAGTCGCTCGCCGTGAGGGTGGGGGCCTTGGCAACCAATGATTTAAAAGACTTGGTAAATGATGCTCAGGTGTATATTATATCGGTTAAAGACGATGTCATAGCAGCGGTTGTCGATGCCGTGCCCGATAATGGTGCCCTGTGGCTGCACACCTCGGGCTCCACCTCAGTCAGCGTCTTTGACGGCAAGCGTCGTCGTTGCGGCGTCCTTTATCCCCTGCAGTCGTTCAGCAAGAGCCATCCTGCCTGCATGAGCGAGGTGCACTTCTTTGTAGAGGGCTGTGACACGGCTGTCACCCGTGAGATTATGGCTTTTGCAAGGGAGATAAGTGAAAACGTCCACGAGGCGTCGAGCCAAGACCGCCAGCGACTGCACGTGGCGGCAGTCTTTGCCTGCAACTTCGCCAACCACATGTTCACCCTTGCCGGCGAAGTTCTTGGTGAGGCTGGCTTGCCCTTTGACACAATGTTGCCTTTAATCAAGACCACCGTGGCAAAACTCGACAACATGACACCGCAGGAGTCGCAGACGGGCCCCGCCGCTCGTGGTGACAAGAAGATAATTGCAGCGCACCTCGCCACCCTCAACGATGACAAAAAAGACATTTACCAACTGCTTTCTAAAAGCATTATGAGTAGAAGCAATTCCTAATTGCTAATCTCAACAGGGCAATTTGGCCCAATTTAATCCGGTATCTTGAAAAAAATAGCCTCTATCGCTTGTGGATTAGAAAATTATGAGTACCTTTGCAGTCGCGTTTCTCGGGAACGAATCTGAGGAACCTGTGATTATTAACCATTTTTTACTAACTATTTAAATGAGCGAAGAATTAAAAAATTCTCCAATTTCACCTATTGAAGACTTCGATTGGGAAGCTTTTGAGAAAGGTGAAACCAAAAAAAATGAGTCTTATGAGACTCTGGAAGCCGCCTACGACAAGTCTCTTGGCGCTATCAAGGACAAAGAAGTAACCGAAGGTACTGTTATCTCAATCAACAAGCGCGAGGTAGTGGTTAACATTGGCTACAAGTCAGACGGTATTATTCCATTCAACGAGTTCCGTTACAACCCCGACCTGAAGGTAGGCGACACCGTTGAGGTGTTTGTTGAGAATCAGGAGGACCGCAAGGGTCAGCTCGTGCTCTCGCACAAGAAGGCTCGCACTGCTAAGAGTTGGGAGCGCGTTAATCAGGCGCTTGAGAATGATGAAATCATCAAGGGTTACATCAAGTGTCGCACTAAGGGTGGTATGATCGTTGACGTATTTGGTATCGAGGCATTCTTGCCAGGTAGCCAGATTGACGTTAAGCCCATCCGCGACTACGACATGTTTGTCGACAAGACTATGGAGTTCAAGGTTGTAAAAATCAACCAGGAGTACAAGAACGTTGTTGTTTCTCACAAGGCACTCATCGAGGCCGAGCTTGAGCAGCAGCGCAAGGAAATCATCGCTAAGCTCGAGAAGGGTCAAGTGCTTGAGGGTACTGTTAAGAACATCACCAGCTACGGTGTGTTCATCGACCTGGGTGGCGTGGATGGTCTTATCCACATTACCGACCTCTCTTGGGGCCGCGTCAATAACCCTGCCGACATCGTAGAGCCCGACCAGAAGCTCAACGTTGTTATCCTCGACTTTGACGAGGAGAAGAAGCGCATCGCCCTTGGCTTGAAGCAGTTGCAGCCACATCCATGGGATAAGCTCGACGAGAATCTTAAGGTTGGCGACAAGGTTAAGGGTAAGGTTGTGGTTATGACCGACTACGGTGCATTCGTTGAGATTGCTCCTGGAGTTGAAGGTCTTATCCACGTGAGCGAGATGAGCTGGTCTCAGCACCTGCGCAGTGCTCAGGACTTCCTGAAGGTGGGCGACGAGGTAGAGGCTGTTATCCTTACTCTCGACCGCGACGAGCGCAAGATGTCGCTTGGCATCAAGCAGCTTCGTGAGAATCCTTGGGAGAAGATTGAAGAGAAGTATCCTGTTGGCTCAAAGCACACTGCAAAGGTTCGCAACTTCACCAACTTTGGTGTATTTGTAGAGCTTGAGGAAGGTGTTGACGGACTTATCCACATCAGCGACCTCTCTTGGACCAAGAAGATCAAGCACCCAAGTGAGTTTACTCAGATTGGTGCCGACATCGACGTTATCGTTCTTGAAATTGACAAGGACAACCGTCGCCTGAGCCTCGGTCACAAGCAGCTCGAGGCCAATCCTTGGGACAACTTTGAGACTGTTTACACCGTTGGTAGCATCCACGAGGGTACTATCACCGAGCTCCTCGACAAGGGCGCAGTTATCAGCCTGCCTTACGGCGTTGAAGGTTTTGCCACTCCCAAGCACCTTGTTAAGGAAGATGGCACTCCAGCCAAGCAGGACGAGAAACTCCAGTTCAAGGTTATCGAGTTCAACAAGGATGCCAAGCGCATCATCTTGAGCCATAGCCGCATCTTCGAGGATGAGCAGAAGGCCGAAGCTCGCAAGGCTCGCAAGGCTGCTACCAAGCAGCAAGCCGAGGAGCAGCCAGTAGCACAGTCGAGCAACATCGAGAAGACCACTCTTGGTGACATCGATGCTCTTGCCGAGCTCAAGCAAAAACTCGAGCAGGGTGAGTAATCCTTAAAAAGGCATTTAATGCAAAAAAATGTGCCAGGTCAAAAAAATGACTTGGCACTTTTTTAGGTATGACTGGTATTTGTTGCCCTTAAACCCTAATGACCGATTCGGGTTAAACCCAGATGGATTGGTGAAATAAATTGTTGCTGTTAACTGTCACAGAGCAGACGGTCAAGCTCGGAGTAGAGCCTATGCAGTGGCAGTCCCATCACGTTGTAAAAACTTCCGTTAATGTGTCGCACTCCCATGCAGCCAATCCATTCCTGAATGCCATAGGCACCTGCCTTGTCGAGAGGGCGATAGTTGTCAACGTAGAAGTTAATGTCCTCGTCGCTCAGTTGGGCAAATTCCACATCGGTCACTGCGCTGAACGACGACATGCGCCCCGGCATTACAATGGTCACTCCTGTAACCACCTTGTGGGTATTGCCCGAGAGCTGGCGAAGCATACGGCAGGCATCGGCAGTGTCGGCAGGTTTTCCAAGCACCTCGTTGCCAAGAATCACCACGGTGTCGGCAGTGATGATAATCTCGTTTTCGCCCATCAGTCGTTGATATGCTTGAGCTTTCTTTTGTGAGATAAATTCGGCTATCTCAAGTACCGGCATGTCGCGAGGGTAGCTCTCGTCGATGCCCTTAATGGTTCTAACTTTGAAGTCGATGCCCAGGTCGGCAAGCAACTCTCTGCGCCGTGGCGAGTTACTCGCCAGCACAACGTTATATTGTTTTAGTTTGTCAAGTAGCATTGGAATAAGAATTAGCTGAGTAGTAAAAAATGAGTGGTAAGTTGGTGTTGTAATTGGAATTGATGTAACCCACCTAAAGTGATTTCACCATCCAAATGCGTGTTCATCGTCCATCCACAAGCCATGTGCCGATAGGATTTTCTCGATAATCTCGCGTGCCACGCCATGACCGCCGTCGCAGGGTGAGATATAATCGGCAGCTTCTTTCACCTGCCAGGCGGCATCGGCTGGCGCCACCGATATGCCGGCGGCCGCCATCACATGAAGGTCGGGGATGTCGTCGCCAACAAAGACCGCCTCGCTGGCATCAAGGCCAACCTGACTAAGCCATTGCTCGAAGATGGGCAACTTAAAAGAGGCTCCCATATACACGTCCTTCACACCAAGGCTGCGGTAGCGCAAAGCAACAGCAGTGGAGCGTCCGCCACTGATGATAGCCACCTTCAGCCCTTTTTTTACTGCCAGCTGAATGGCATAGCCGTCTTTAACGTTTAGCATGCGGCATGGTTGTCCGTCCTCACCCATGGGAATGGTGCTCGGCGACAGCACGCCGTCAACATCAAGGGCAATGCCACGAATCTTGGTCAAGTCCATAATATAGTTTTATAGTAGAGTAGAATTTAAAGAAAACTTGATAGGGTTGTTGAAGCTTGCTTCATGGGAATGTCACTCCTCAATCTCCTCGGCTTTTAGGCCGGCAAGCTCTTTGATGGTATTCCCCTTAGAGATGATGCCGCCCTTGCCGGTTAGCTTTGTCATAGCGTTTTTATAGGTCTTTTGCATAGCATCGATGCCGTTTTGGATTTTTCCAAGGTCTTCGTTAAAGGCATCGAGTTTGGTCATGAGTTTCATGACTTCTTTGGCGATAGACTCGGCATTTTTGTTCTGCTTGTCGCGCGACCATAGCTGCATGAGCAGTTGGGCTACGCTTAACAGGTGGGTTGGGCTCACGATTACCACGTGCTTGCTGTAGGCATACTCCCACAGTTGCTGGTTGCCCTGCATTGCAGTGAGATAAGCCGGTTCATTGGGGATGAACATGAGGGCAAAGTCGGCAGCGTTTTTCACCTGTGTAGTATATTCTTTCTTGGCGAGGAGGTCAACTTGAGCCTTTACCGATGCTACGTGTTCTTTAAGAGCCAGTTCTTGCTCCTCGGCAGAGTTGGCATTGACATAGTTGACAAACGCCGTCAACGACACTTTGCTGTCGATAATGAGGTTTTTCCCGTCGGGCATAAACAATGTGACATCGGGGCGCAGCATACCGCCATCGTCGTTACGTATCACATTACCCTGGTCATCTCTGGTGACCTGAATTTGGTAATGGATATCTTCCTTTAGTCCCGAGAGGTCGAGAATGCGCTTGAGCACACCCTCGCCCCAGTCGCCTTGAATCTTGTTGTTGCTCACAAGAGCGTTGGAGAGCTTTGTTGCCTCTTGAGTGATTTCTTTGTTGGCGGCAACCATTTTCTCCAGCTCTTTTCCAAAGAACTTGGTGTTGACATCTTGCTTCTCTTGATATTGCTTGAGTTCCTTGTTCAGACCGTCAATTTGTTCTTTCAAGGGGGTGAGCAGCTGACCCAGGCTCAGCTTGCCTTCTTCATTCATGGTTTTGCGACTATGATTGAGAAGTTCGGCGGCAACAAGCTTGAAGGTGCTGCGCGACTCCTCTTCAAGCTGCTCTCGGGTGCGAGTAACGGCATCGAGTTTGGTCTGCAATTCAGTCTTGTCGCGGTCGAGTGAGTCCTTAAGGTCGTCGAGTTGCTTAATCTCCTCTTTCATTAAGGAGATAGAGCTGTTGAGCTCGTCAACTCTCGATTGCAGATGGTGAGCTGTGGCATTGGCCTCGGCGTGTTGAGCCTTGAGGTTGGCGTTCTCGGTGGTGAGCATCGATGCCTTGCCGTCGGCGGCTTGCAACTGGCTGCGGAGGTCGTCATTGGTAGCCTTCAACTGCTTTGACACGTCAACAGCGTTCTTGCGCATGAGCCATGCCACAACAGCCCCCAGCACGAGGACTACAAGCATTGACACGATATATATTGTTGTAGTTATCATTGTGATGAGGGCTGTTGAGTTGTGAGTAAGGAGTTTTTATTTCTTGAGAGCGGTAATGGTCTCTTGCAGAGTTGCGATTTTACTTTGAGCATCGGCCTGTTTCTTGCGCTCGGCGGCTACTACAGCATCGGGAGCGTTGGCAACAAAGCGCTCGTTGTTGAGCTTTTTCTCCACGCTGGCAAGGAAGCCCTGAGCATACTGCAACTCTTTCTCGAGTTTCTTGATTTCCTCGGCAACGTTGATGTTGTCGTGCAATGGAATGGCAAATTCGGTGGTTCCCACGAGGAATGAAGCTGCAGTTGGATCCTTGACTTCTACCTTCTCAATTGCATCGAGACCGGCGAGCTTGAGGATTACCGGCAGGAAATCATTGTTCCAGTCGTTGCTGGCAACCTGCAGTTGCAGCATGTTCTTGTTGGGGATGTTCTTGCTGGCACGAACATTGCGCACTGCGGTGACAATTTCGCGAGCTTCGTTCATGCTCTTGATGGCAGCCTCATTGACGGGCTGTGGCTCAGGAATGATGGCATACATGATGCTTTCGCCTTCCTTGCGCTCGCTGATGTGTTGCCACAATTCCTCGCTGATGAACGGCATGAATGGGTGGATGAGTCGCAGCAGGATGTCGAAGAAGTGAAGCGTTGAATCGAGAGTGGCACGGTCGATGGGCTGCTGGTAGGCTGGCTTTACGATCTCGAGATAAAGTGCTGAGAAGTCTTCCCAGAACAGGCGGTAGATGGTCATCAGTGCATCGCTGATGCGGAACTTGGTGTAAAGGTCCTTGACTTCGGCAAGGGTGCTGTTGAGCTGGGCGTTGAACCACTCGATGGCAAGGCGGCTGTGCTCGGGCTGCTCAATGTCGGCAACTTCCCATCCCTTGACGAGACGGAATGCGTTCCATATCTTGTTGTTGAAATTACGGCCTTGCTCACACAGGGCTTCGTCGAAGAGGATGTCGTTACCGGCAGGAGCACTGAGCATCATGCCCATGCGCACGCCGTCGGCACCAAACTTGTCCATCAGCTCGATTGGGTCGGGGCTGTTGCCCAGCGACTTCGACATCTTGCGGCCCAGCTTGTCGCGCACGATACCGGTGTAGTAAACGTTGCGGAAAGGCATGTCGCCAATGAATTCATAACCCGCCATAATCATTCGCGTTACCCAGAAGAAGATGATGTCGGGGGCTGTTACAAGGTCGGCAGTGGGGTAATAGTACTTGATTTCCTCGTTGTCGGGGTTGCGAATTCCGTCAAAGAGTGAGATTGGCCACAACCATGAGCTGAACCATGTGTCGAGAGCATCCTCGTCCTGACGCAGGTCGTTGATGGTGATGTTCTCGTAGCCTGGCATCTTGTGGGCTTTCTCAAGGGCTTCTTCCTTAGTGAGGGCGACTACAAATTTTTCGTCCTGCTCGTCGCTCGTTGGCAGGAAGTAGGCAGGAATGCGGTGTCCCCACCACAGCTGGCGGCTGATGCACCAGTCCTGGATGTTCTCGAGCCAATTGCGGTAAGTGGTCTTGTATTTTGGTGGGAAGAATTTTATCTCATCGTTCATTACCGGTGGCAGGGCAATGTCGGCAAAGTGCTGCATCTTGATGAACCACTGCATGCACAGGCGTGGCTCAACGGCAGTGTCGCTGTTGCGCTCGCTGTAGCCCACCTTGTTGTCATAGTCCTCTACCTTTTCCATCAGGCCTGCATTCTCAAGGTCTACAACAATTACCTTGCGAACCTCCTCGCGAGTCATGCCCACATAGAGTGGCGACTGCTCGCTGATGGTGGCATCGGCATTGAAGATATCGATTGTGTCGAGGTTGTGATTCTTGCCAAGCATGAAGTCATTAACGTCGTGGGCGGGAGTCACCTTTAGGCAGCCGGTACCAAACTCTATGTCGACATATCTATCCTCTATAACAGGAACAACACGGTTAACGAGGGGCACAATCACTTTCTTGCCACGTAACCATTGGTTCTTCGGGTCCTTAGGATTGATGCACATTGCCGTGTCGCCCATAATGGTCTCGGGGCGAGTGGTGGCAACCACGGCGTAACGTCGACCATCGGCGTCGCGATGAACGATTTCGCCATCGGCACCTGTCTCTCCGCTCATGTCATCGTCGGCAACATAGTACTTAAGGTAGTAGAGCTTGCTCTTTTCCTCGCGGTAAATAACTTCCTCGTTGCTCAATGCCGTCTGAGCCTTTGGGTCCCAGTTCACCATGCGCAGGCCGCGGTAGATGAGGCCTTTTTCATAAAGGTCTACAAAGACGCGGAGCACGCTTTCGCTGCGAATCTCGTCCATTGTGAAGGCAGTACGGCTCCAATCGCATGAAGCACCAAGCTTGCGCAACTGCTGCAGGATGATGCCGCCGTGCTCATGGGTCCATTCCCAGGCGTGCTTGAGGAATTCCTCGCGAGTGAGGTCGGTCTTCTTGATGCCTTGTTCGGCAAGGCGTTTTACCACTTTGGCTTCGGTAGCGATGCTGGCATGGTCGGTGCCTGGCACCCACAGGGCATTCTTGCCCTCCTGACGCGCGCGGCGCATGAGGATGTCTTGAATGGTGTTGTTGAGCATGTGGCCCATGTGAAGCACACCGGTGACATTGGGTGGCGGAATCACTATAGTGTAGGGCTCGCGCTCATCAGGGACCGACTTAAACAAGTCGTTGTCAATCCAGTACTTATACCATTTGTCCTCGACCGCTTTAGGGTCGTACTTAGTAGCCAAAGTGTTCATATTGTTATAAAATGTAGATTAAAGATTTTTATTTCAAATCGCAAAGTTACAAAAAATTATTCATAATGCACAATTCTTAATGGTGGGTTATGTAAATTAAGATGATTTTGTATTCATTTGGAGGGTGTGTCATACTGAATAAGTTACGCTTCGCGTGAGTAGCACGAAGTGCTCTCGACCGAATGGGAGCACGAAGTGCAAGCGAAGCGCACCCTGCCAGAGGCACATCCTCAAGAGGTGCATCTTATTTTTTCGCGACATTTCAGCGCGGGAAAAAGGGCTATGAATTGAAGTTGAATGTTATCAGGTCGAAGACTTTTCGGGCTGCATGGTTGAGGTCTTCACATTTATATAGCTTTGCCGACGAGTTGGTGAGCTGGCAGAAAATGAGCGGGTACCAGCATGGGGTGTGAAGGCTGCTTTCGGTCTCTTCGTCATCGTCATGCTGAACATAAAACAGATGGATGGTTTTTTGAAGAGAGTTGGCATACATAATCTCGGCTATAGTTCCCGGGCATGCTGCATCGTCAAGCACGAAAACGGCATCGGTACATTGCTCTATCATCTGCTTCTCACACAAAATGATGTCTTCGGCCTTCATGCTCTCGGCTTCAAAGTAGAATGGACCTATATACATCACGTTGTCGTTGATGCACACACCACTCATGTCCTTGGGCTTGAGCAGCGACTGCACGTTGCCCAGAATTTGGGCACGGTAGTCTTCGGCAGCAGCAATCTGGTAGTCTTCGTCACGATAGTCAAAGCCAAAAGCTCCTCCAAAAAATAATTTATATTGAGTTTCCATAAGAATTGTGTTTTAGTCTTTGTTATTGCAAGTGTAATCGCATCCAAGTCTTTTCCTATAAGATGCCGGCGGTTAATTCTCTCGGTTCAGAATGCAAATATACGATTTTTTTCCAAAAAACAAAATTGATATTGTTTTTTGCGGTTCGATTTTTTTTCGTAACTTTGGGACTTGATAAGCAAGATTGTTCAACTTAACACATATATTTGTATTTTATGGAAAACGAAAACATTCTTATCCCGAGTGAGTATGCCGACATTTGTCCCATCCAGGACAAGGACTTCCACAACGAGATGTCGATGCTGGTCAACGAGCCTATGTTCAAGCACATCCTCAAGATTGTGATGCCCGAATACAACTATACCCAGCTCAAGATGTTGCTGTTGAGCCTCAACTCAAAATATGACCTGCAGACCAAGTTCATGAAGCCCTTTGTTGATGGACTTCTTGCCAAGACTTCCAATGGACTCACTGCCAGCGGGCTCGACAACCTCGTCAAAGACGTGCCCAACACCTTTGTCACCAACCACCGCGACATCGTGCTCGACTCGGCATTGCTGAGCTATCTGATGATTCAGAACGACATGGACTCATGCGAAATAGCCATAGGTAATAACCTGCTCATCTACAACTGGATTACTAAGCTCGTGCGCCTCAACAAGTGCTTCATCGTTAAGCGCAATCTGGGTCGGCTCCAGACTATGGCGGCAGCCCTGCAGCTCTCGGGATACATGCACTTTGTCCTCACCCAAAAGAAAGGTTCCATCTGGATTGCCCAGCGCGAGGGACGGTGCAAGGACAGCAACGACCGCACCCAGGAGAGCCTCATCAAGATGCTCACCTACGGCAACCGTGAAGTGTCGTTCATCGAGAGCCTCAAGGAGCTGAATATCGCACCCATCGCACTGAGTTATGAGTACGACCCCAACGACCGCCTCAAGGCACGCGAATATCTACTCAAGAGCAAGAACCCCAACTTCAAGAAGACTCAGGAAGACGACCTCATTAGCATGAAGACTGGTATTGCCGAGTTCAAGGGGCAGATTCACTACTCCTTTGCTCCATGCATCAACGACAAGCTCGACAAGATTCCTGCCGACCTTGACCGTCTGCTCACCGTTCAGCGCATCTGCGCCATCATTGATCATGAAATTCATGCCAACTACAAGATTTTCAAGACCAACTACATGGCTCACGACATGCTGTTCGAGAACAACGAGTTTGCCGAGCGTTACACCACCGAGGATGCCAAAATATTCAACGACTACCTCAATGCTCAGCTCGACAAGATTACCGACATACAAGTGAGCGACAGCGACCGCAACTATATGTTCAAGTACATGCTGCAGATGTACAGCAACCCGCTCACCAACCAAATAGAGGCGATAGGCAAAGCCTGAAAAACAGTTTGCACAACAAAAGCTTGAGAGCTGGCTAACTCACACAAATCGGTCATTAAGATAAGCATTCTATCCTAATGACCGATTTCGCACGGCGTAAAAAATGAATTTTACACTTTTTAACGATTTAATTTGTCTTAAAATTATTTATTGTTGAAAAAAAGGTATATCTTTGCGATGGTAACCTCAATCCGTGATTGATGAAGATTACAAATCGACTGAAAACACTGAAGGATCGCTTCTCTTATAAGCAGAAAATCGGTC
>CAMJZF010000053.1 GCA_946410125.1 uncultured Prevotellaceae bacterium
ATCTTTTCGTTTAACATAAGCAGTGGCTCTACCTGCTCCAACTTTCTCTATGTACCCTTGCGTCACTAAATCATTCAATTTCATCCTAATTATCAACCTCAAAACAAACTTTTCTGCATCATTTTATCTAAAAATAGTGCAGAAAAGCAAGAAATGAGGCAGAAAAGCCATAATCACAATAGATTCGCCTATCATTCTCCCTCCAGAGGGAAATGACTGTCTTTATTTTGTTCTTATTAATGTCTTCTTGTTTTTTCTTATTAAAATGATTTATGTTAACTTTGAAGATAGTAACCTTGTCGCCTTCAAGTTCTATAATGCCAAACTGTGATCTACTGCGATTAAAGAAGCACGAAGAATAGCTGTCGCTGTAGATGCCATGGTTCTATCTATAAGAGTAGTATTCATCCGGACAAATTTAAAGTTGAATTTAGAATTTGGACAAAATTATTGAATCAACAATATAAAATATGAACCTGTTGGCGGAATTAGCCGAAATTATCAAAGTGTTGAGGTACTGTCAAATAGCATCGAAGATGCGATTGCCTCGTAGAGGCAAAAGTTGATTAACCCCATGCAAGTACCTCGGAGAGGTGCGTAGCATGGGGGGGACAAACCACCCATTGCAACTTCGAAGTGGTTGAACAACAGTAAATTTGGTGTTTTTTTGACATGGGAATTAATTCCGCCAATGGGTAAAATATGAACATTTTTAAAGTTGGACTTTATATTTGGCAGTTTTTGAGTCAATAAAGAGAATACATTAATAAGGAAATAGATTAAAAAGAATAGAAATTAGAAATTATTTTTATAGAAAATAGCTACCATTTTTGCATTATCAACAAATTTCAGTAATTTTGCAACAATATTAGGGCAAGGTGAACGAAAACCAAGCTTGCTTGAGCTTTCTGAACCGCAGCCTAATATATCTAATTCAAGCACTCTTGAAGAGTCAAGACACTACTTGAAGACATAGATTCGTTAATAAAAGAAGCGTTTTGCTTATCTCTTTTTATTGAAAACCTGAGAAATTTTCGAAATGATGGGAGAAGTAACAAAGCGGTTCTCATGCTATAGGCGTGGGCTGCTATTCCATTACTCCATCATTAGGTTTTCTCAGGACCTTCAATAAAAGTGTGGCAAAGTCAGTTCACGCTTTCTGTGTAGGTATTGCCCAAATAGAACTGAATGGGCCAACTAATTAATTATTAACTCATGGGTATTTTTAATTTTTTCAGTTCTAAGTCTGATAAACAAAAACTTAGTCACATCAAGTCACTTATAGCTCTTGCTATGGCTGACGGCAAAGTGGAAAAAAGCGAACTGGCTGCAATCGCAGCTGTGTGCTCGCGTGAAGGTATTGAGGAGAGCGAAATCAAGAACTTGCTTGACAATCCCGAATCAGTAGATTTCGTTCCACCAACAGACCACCAGACGAAGGTGCAGTATCTCAAAGACATGTGCGCTCTTATGATGATTGATGGCAACATCGACAAGAATGAAGTAGTTGTATGTAAGTTGACAGCTGAAGCTCTTGGCTTCCGTCATGAAGTTATTGATGCTATGGTTAGTGACATCATTGACGAACTTAAAGTGAATATGGCCTAATCATGTTGTTTGAGTCTCACTCACATCAAAGATTCGAAGGTGGTATTCCAAAACAAGGACTACAATCTTGTAATCGAACAGTAAAGATTGACAAAAACACGAATGGTTGTAGAGGTTATCAGCTAACCCCAGGTGATGGATTTATCGTGTCTATTCTAAATATGGATGGCAACCATCCACTTTGGGGAGACAATTATCAGATGAGCCCAAAACCGATGAGAGTGGTTGAACAAGACACATCTCATATCTCCTTGAGAGGTTATGAAGTGCTGGCTCAAACACCATTTGGTTTTCAAAGCTTTGATATGTCTGACTATGGTATAACTATTTTTGTAGAAAATGATGAAATAGTTAAAGTCAGATTAGATATGTTCGACAGAAACATCTATATCGATTATTACAAATAAATTATATGGACCAACTTACGCCCTTTCAAGTTTTCATGCTTGAGCGACTTGATTTCTCGCCAAATAAATATGAGATTTATCAAGGAGGTCAACTCATTGACAGTGGACATACATCTATGTCAATAAGTGTTCGCGCTAAAGATAAAACCGTGGTTGCAAACGACAATATTGTTGTCAACATCATGAATAATAATCTCTCTCATATCTTGTATTCAAGATCAGCTTATGATATGGTGATGACATTGCATGATAGATTTATTGCCGTTATACTTCCTCAACAATCTAATAGAAACGACATCATGTTCCAAACTTTCCCTATGATGGTGCAGTATACTCGTTCATTCAAAAATTTTGCTGATAAAGAACCACTTTGTATGAGTATATTTACTCACAATGGAAATGTTGTAAAAATGAGCTTTAAGGTATATTCTCCTGAAACTCTTATAGAGCTTTCCATATAACCTAATCTTTAAACTCCATAATTTTTTAGTAAAAAACTTAGAATTATGGAGTTTTTAATATATTGATTTAAATATGTGGCTTGCCGTATGGCATAATTCAGTTAGTCGGCGTTGTATATATATTAGGTGGTTTTGGATCTCTTACATTCTTTGAACATTGGTGGTATTTCTTGGTCTATTCGGGGCATTTGCAATTGCAAGGCCTATGACTACTATTTCTAATGCGATAATAGATAGTTTTTTCGTTAGAAGAATAATAGGCACTATATTATTCTTTGCGGTATTCTAATTTTAGTCATCACACTTTAAAGTAATATGCAATATCCTCTTTATGATTACTACTACAACAGAAGTTTGAGCCTTGATGAGATTATTTCAGACTATTTGACAAACTTTTATCACAAAAAGCATGGTTCAAACAAGTCTGATAAAGTTAAACAAAAAGTTTTGAACTCTACAAAAGTGGCTTCAATCGATTCTTTCTCGATTCAACAACGAGTCGTTCCCAATTATGTAGATTTTGGCAGTGCTATTAATGAAACGTTTTGGTTCATGATTCAGTCAAATGAAACTCAAGCATTGGGTGTACTAATTGCTGCATCGGAATGGGAAAAAAGAGTTAATAATGTATATCATTTTGGCTCTTCTGTAGAAGTTCGTAATAAGGCGATTAAGATATTCCAAAAATATTCTATTTACGAGGAAATGTCAAGAAGCCAATATGAATCAATGATAGGGCAATAACATTTCACAAGAAATGCTTAGGTGTTTGTATTTCTTGAGAGAATTAGTGAAAAGGCTATAAGTTGGTGATATGGCTATCCCTCATCTTCCTCGTTCCAGTCGTTGCTTGTAGCTTCGTAGATGGCTCCATGGCGGCTGGCGGTGATTTTGCCGTCGATGAAGTCAATGCCCTCATCTTTTAGCCACTGCTCGGCAAGCTGGTTGAAGCGCGCTTCTTCATATTTGTACCAGTCGTCGAGTATTCCAAGTTCATTAGCCACCTCCTTGAATCTCCCGAAGAAATGTCTCCATTGCAGTGCTTCCAGCAGTTGGTTGGCATTGTCTTTGGATTGCTCGCTTGCGAAGTCTTTCATCAAGTCCACTTTTTCCCATGTTTCGAGTGGCTCAATAACAAAAACTTCGTCATCATCGGCAGGCAGTTCTTCTTCACTGGCTCCGCAGTCATCTTCTGTTACCAAGAAAACCTCTTGCTTGGTAATGTCGATGCAGTAATAGGCATTGGTCTCGCGAAACTGCCACTGAAGTGCTTGGGCAATCTCACTTAGCAGTTCTTCTCGTGAATTGATTTTCATTGTTAAGTAGTGGTTTTTAGATTATTAACAACCACAAAGCTATGTAATAATTCCGTTTCCCCAAAATTTAAAACAGCAAAATATGTCGTTTCCCAAAAATTTCAGCCACCTTGCTTTAATTATTTCAGAATCAGTAGAACCCAAACCCCAAAAGTTTTAGTTGTCAAACTTTTTTCATTGAGAGTTGAGTTAATAGGTCAGCCCAAAAGCCCACAAAGGCAGGATGTTGCCTGAGCCGAATTCTATATCGTCTCTAACCACAAAGCCTTGAGAGGCATTTGCTATCTGCTTCTTACCTTTTTTCTTGCCACCCACTTCAAATGTCAAGCCGTCAATTTCAAAGTCACTAATACGGGAACTGATAACACTGGTGGTTACTCGCATTTGGTTGTAGAAGAACGTTTCACGGATGTTTCCTATGTTGGCAGATTCTTCGGCCAAGATGTATGCCATATTAGTGTTGTCGAGATATACTTTTTCCACTTTCCCGATACCTCTAATGCCACCAGTGGTGTCGCGCAGTTGGCTGATCATCCCAGCCTGCTCCATGTAAAGGAAATAGTCGGGCAGGACATTACGGCTGACACCAATTACTGTTGATATGGAATCCATTACGGGTTTGAAGGGCACGCTTTGTGCAATGACAGCCAGCAGTTTCTTGAGTTTGCGGCCAGTGGATGAGTTCATGTTGGCATATAGTGGTATGTCAACTTCCATAGTTTGGCTTATTACTTGCCTGAGCCTCAGCTCGAAGTCGCTCTCTCCCGAGAAAGGATAATATCCTCGTCTTAAATAATCGCGGAATAGTGGTAGTGGATGGTCTATATTGAGTAGTTTCACCCTGTGTTCAATAATGTCATTGAGCGTGTAAGTTGGAACCATTAACCGATGAAACAGCATCAAGTATTCTCTGAACGACAATCCCTGCATTGTGAAAATGGGTGCCCGCCGGCTCAGGTCGGCCTGACCTTTAAATATGTCAAGGACTGATGAACCAGTAAAAACCACTTTAACATCAGGGTGAGAATCATAAATTTGCTTCAACTCTCGAGACCAGTTTTCATATTTATGAATCTCATCAATAAAGATTTGCTCACCGCCTTCCTTGGCAAACTCATCTACCAGCTCTACTAAAGTGTGCGATGAGAAATACATGTGGTCGGCCGAGACATAAAACATCCGTTTCTTGTCACGGTGCTGTTTTATGTATTGAAGTATCATGGTTGATTTGCCAACACCGCGTGGGCCAACAAGTCCAAACATGCGTGACTGCCAACTGACCTGATTGTACATATAACGGTGGAATGTAGAAACTGTTTGTTTCAGTTGGCTTTCCATATAGGCTGTAAGAGTGATGTCCATAACGGTAGTGTTTAGGTTTTTCGCATGCAAATATACAACAATTGCACTAATGTTGTGCATTTTTTTCAAAAAAATGCACTCCCACAGTGCAAAAATGTCGTTTTACCCCGAAATTTACCCCCAAATCGGTAATTATAGAATAAATTCTAAGAGTTTTTTGTGTTGGTCTTGTGTATCATGATGTTGAGGACAAATCGGTCACGTCCATTCCCTTGTTGCCAGTGGCGGTGAGGTTGTGGATGATTAGGGTCGATTGCGTCGAAGACGCCGAGTGCTTCGAAGAAGCTATTCATTAGTAAGACCATGCAAGAGGGTCGAAGGCCCTCGCAGCTTGGTCCAAGTGGAATCTAATGAAAAAGTGCCCCGAAGGGGAACTTCATCGCTGTAGTTGCAATCGTCTTGATTGGGTGAGATTATATTGGTAGAAGTTCGTCTTCGATGCACTTTATTCCTTGATAGTCAATGACCAAGAGGGCGTGTCACAAAAGAATATTTCCGGCGTGAGCCGGCTTTTCGACGAGCTCAGCTCGCAGCTTTTTGAAAAAATAAACATTGTTTCCTTGGTTCTCACTTTGTTTCCTTTGTTTGATATACCTGCGAAGAAGCGTAATTCAATTGTCCTAAATACTGAATTCGGTATCTAATGATATAGTTTTTATCGTCCTTAATCGTCTTTACTAAAGTATTGCAAGAGGGCGTGTCAAAATAGAGGAGTCACGCTACGCGTGAGAAATCATTCAAATTTAAAATGCTCACGCTCGGCATATTTTGAGCAAGCTCAAATCTGCGCTCGCTAAATCGCATTTTTTCAAATATAACAACGATTAATTTATTTTAAACCAGTATTTGATTTGTGACGATTTGTTAGATTTCTGCGCGAAGCGCACTAAACCAGACTTTTGCAACACCCGCCCGGCATCTTCGATACTCACGCAGTTATGGTTTCGTTTTGGCATGTCCCATTACGGAAAACAGGAGCATCGCATTAACGATGTTTTTTAAATATTGTTTACCACTCTTCTTCATTGTACCTTCGCGCACACATGCGAACATTAAATATATTATTACTATGATAACAATAACTAAAGTCTGTTGTTTTTGTTGTATCTGTTGCTTGGTAAATACCTGTGTAGCCCCGATTCCCAATCACGATCAACATCACGATTCACGCCCAAAGCACTTTTTGTCCCATTTGTCCCACTTGTCCCAGCTGTCCACACGGTCCCAAAAGTCCCCTGTGTCACACCTAAAGTATAATTTGCTTTCTTGGTTTTTATCTTTGTTGACTTTGTTTGATATTTTCCTTAAAGGAGTAGGGCCAAACCAGTGGGCGACTCAGTTGTTGTGTCTAAGTATGGAAAATATATGGGATAGGGTGGAGTGGTTTCGGAGAAAATGATTACCTTTGTGGAGAAACATAAAAAAAGACTATATAGATGAAGAAATTATTGCTGTTGTTGGGGATGGCAGTGTTGTGCCTGCCACAGAGTGAGGCTTGTACAAGCATCCTCGTCGGGAAAAATGCGAGTGTCGACGGGTCGGTGATGTGTACCTACAATATCGACTCTTGGGGCGCTATGCACAAGATGTATCGCTACGAGGCGGGAAAACATCCTGCCGGCACCATGCGCAAGATTTATGACCGCGACTCACGTGTCTATCACGGGCAGATTCCCGAGGCTCAGGTAACCTATCTGGTAAATGGCAACATCAACGAGTGGCAGGTAGCTATAGGCGAGACTACCTTTGATGGGCGCGAGGAATTGATTGACGACAAGGGTATTATCGACTATGGCTCTCTCATGGACCTTGGCCTGCAACGGTCGCGCACTGCCCGCGAAGCCATCAATGTGATGACAAGCCTTGTTGAGAAATATGGCTTTTGCAGCTCGGGCGAGTCGTTCACGGTGTGTGACCCCAACGAGGCATGGATTCTCGAAATGTCGGGCTGCGGTCCTGGAAGCAGGAGCGTGGTGTGGATGGCGGTGCGTGTGCCCGACAATGCCGTGATGGCGCATGCCAATCAAAGCCGCATCCGTCGTGTGGACCTTAGCGACACTGCCAACGTGAAGATTTCGAAAAACTGCATCAGTTTTGCCCGCAAGAAAGGATATTTCAAGGGAAAGGACAATGAATTCAGCTTCTGCGATGCCTATAATCCGCCAACGTTTGGCGGTCGGCGGCTCGGCGACTCGCGAGTGTGGTCAATTTATCGCCGCCTGACGGGTGGCATGGACCGTTATATACCTTATGTTGAGGGAAAAAAGCCCATGAGTGAGGTGGAGCCGTTGCCCATGTGGATTATTCCCGACAAACCGCTCAGTGTCAACACCGTGATAGAGTGCCTGCGCGACCACTTGGAGGGCACACCGTTTGCCTATGATGCCGAAAATGATCCGGGTGCTGGTGTTTACGACACGCCATTCAGGCCACAGCCCTTGCGATATGACGACGATGGCACTGCCATGTTCAACGAGCGTGCCGTGTCGACGGCTCACACCGCATTTACTTTCGTTTGCCAGTTGCGCAGCTTTATGCCACGCGAGGTGGGAGGAGTAATATGGTGGGGCAACGACGACAGCGGCATGGTGGCTTACACGCCGGTTTATTGCTGTGCCAGCCGTGTGCCGCATTGCTACAACGTTGCCGATGCCGATGCGTTCCATTTCAGTGAGGAGAGTGCCTATTGGGTGTGCAACTGGGTGAGCAATATGGTTTATCCGCGTTGGAGCCTGCTATATCCCGAACTCCAGCAAGTGCGCGACTCGTTACAGGCTAGCTATTTTGCGCATCAAGACCAGCTGGAAAAGCGTGCTCTGGGGTTGCTTAAGACCAACCGCAACAGTGCCATTGCCCTGCTTAGCGACTATGGCGACCAAGTGGGCGAGCAGATGGTGGCACGCTGGCGGCAGATGGCTTGGCACATGATTGTCAAGTATAACGATGGGGTAGTGCGCGAAGAGGATGAACATGGCAATTATAAACGCAACTCCAGCGGTTTCCGCCCAAGGCTGTCGCGTCCGGGCATGAGTCCCAATGCGCGGCGCCGCATCCACAAGTCTACAGGTACCCGCTACGAAGTGCCCGCCAAGGGCAAGCTCGACGGCTCCTACATGTAATGGTTTTAAACCTTGCTATAGGTTGTGAGTCTAAAGGTTACATAATTACATTATTAAAAAAGCCAATCACTATTTTTATTGTAGCTGACTGTTTTTCCAAAAAATGTGATTATATTTGCAGTTGATATTGTGAAACTATTAAATTTGATGCAGCAATGAAAACTTTGATTCGAAATATTGCTCTGGTAGCTGTGATGATTGCAGCAATGTGCTCGACCGGTGCCAGTGCTCAGACTCTGCGCGACGCCAATTACAACTATGTCGGCAAGATAGCTCCCAATGGCACGGTTCGCAACAGCGAGTATGGCGCAGTGGGCTTCTTCAATAACGACGGCACTATCGCCAATGCCAAGGGCAAGACTGTGGGGCGCATCGATGCCAAGATGCAAATCTTTGACAAGTCGGGTACTCGCCTGGGCTTTGTGCTTGCCGACGGCACGGTGAATGACGGTGAGAGCAAGCTTTTGGGCAAAATCGATATCAAGACCGGCAAAGTTACCGACGACGACGGCGATGTGCTGGGATATGCCAATGGCATCTCAATCCAGCGTGTAGCGGCTTATTTCTTCTTCGACTTCTTTGACGACTAAGAGAGTGCTTTTGTAAACACAGGTCATTTACATTAGGTTAAACCAACTAATAGAACCAGATATGAAACATTTCAGATATGTAATTTTAGTGGTGTTGCTGGCAGTGGGATACTTGGCAACAGGTGCGCAGACAGTGCGCAACAGTAGCAACTCAACTGTGGGCTACGTGCGCAGCGATGGGCGTGTGGAGAATTCCAGCCACAGTTGCATTGGCTACATCCGCAATGACGGCCGCGTGGAAAACTCCAGTCACAGCTGCATTGGCTACATTCGCAGCGATGGTCGCGTAGAGAACTCCAGCCACAGTTGCATTGGTTACATTCGCAGCGATGGCCGCATCGAGAACTCGAGTCACAGCTGCATTGGTTACGTGCGCAGCGATGGCCGCGTGGAGAACTCGAGTCACAGCTGCATTGGCTATGTCGAAAGCATGACGCGCGAGTGGGCTGCGGCGTTTTTCTTCTTTTTCTTTAATTAGAAGTGTGTCGGGCCTAATTGTTTGTTAATAAAGTTATTTGATATATGAACAAAAGACTTATTGTGCCAGTAATTGCATTGCTGGCATTTTTGCCATTGTGGGGGCAGAGTCAGTTGCCCAGCGACTCGTTGCTAAGGCGTGAAGCGGCACGCATGCTCATGGTGGGTTTTCGTGGCGACAAGATTGACGACAACAGCGACGCTGCCCGCTATGTGCGCGACTTGCATGTGGGTGGCATCGTGCTCTTTGACATCGACCTTACCAGCGGTTCACGCAAGATAGGCACGCGCAACGTCACCAGCAAGAAACAACTTACCTTGCTCACGACACAGTTACAGAACTATGCCGACGAGCCGTTGATTATAGCTGCCGACCAGGAGGGAGGTATGGTGTGCCGCCTTAAGACTCAGTATGGCTATCAGCCCACTGTCAATGCTCTCCATCTTGGCAATGTCGACAATCGCGACACAACTTTATATTATGCCATGCGCCTTGCCAAAGAGGTAGCCGAGAGTGGTGTGAACCTCAACCTGGCACCCGTGCTCGACATTCATCGTGACGACAGCCCTCACATTGGACATTTCAAGCGTTGTTTTTCAAGCGATGTTGACGTGATAACACGTCATGCGGGCTGGATGATAGATGCTCATTACAAGTATGGCGTGATGTGTGCCGTGAAGCATTTCCCCGGTCACGGCAGCGCTCTGGGCGACTCGCATGAGGGCATGGTCGACGTGACGAGCACATGGCAACCGCATGAGTTGGTGCCATTTACCAATCTCATCAACAAGAATAAGGTTGACGTGGTGATGACGGCTCACATCTACAACCGTCGTCTTGATAACGACTATCCCGCCACCCTGTCGCACAAAATTATAACCGAGCTCCTGCGCGAGCAGATGGACTATGACGGGGTGGTGATGACCGACGACATGTATATGGAAGGCATTTTGAGCCAGTATTCAGTGCCCGAGGCTTTTGCGCTTGCCATCAATGCGGGAGCCGACATCTTGCTGGTGGGCAATAACATTGACACAGGCTTTGAAGCCGACAGACCTTTTAAGCTCGTCAACATTATTGTCGACCTTGTAAAGACGGGAAAAGTGCCTTATGAGCGAGTGCACGAGTCGAGTGAGAGGATTCTCCATCTCAAGAATAAGCTTAAGAGATAGACGGCCCATAAAAGAAAAATAGAGAAAGTGAGGCAACACTTGAGTGCAGCCTCACTTTTTTTAGGTGGGGTTCGATAAAATCACCCCCCGAACCCATATAGGCATGCTATTAAGCTTGCTTTATTTCACTGATGCGGGTTATTTTCCGAAATAACGTTTCAGTAAACCTGCGAAACCTTGTCCGTGGCGAGCCTCGTCGCGGGCCATCTCGTGAACGGTGTCATGGATGGCATCGAGGTTTTGTGCCTTGGCAAGCTTGGCGATGCGGAACTTGTCTTCGCAAGCACCAGCCTCGGCGGCGGCGCGTTTCTCGAGATTGGTCTTGGTGTCCCAAACCACCTCACCCAGCAGTTCAGCAAAGCGAGAGGCATGGTCGGCCTCCTCGAAGGCATAGCGCTTGAAAGCCTCGGCAATCTCAGGATAACCCTCACGATCGGCTTGGCGAGCCATAGCCAGATATTGTCCCACTTCGGAACACTCTCCGTTGAAGTGGTCTCTTAGACCTTGCAGAATCTCGGGGTCAACACCCTTAGCCACTCCCAGCACATGCTCGGCGGCGTAGGCCACGTTGCCTTCTTCCATCTCTTTGAACTTGCTTGCGGGAACTTTACATTGTGGACATCTCTCAGGAGGAGTGTCACCCTCATGAACATAACCGCACACTGTGCATATCCATTTCTTAGCCATGATTTTTAAAATGTTTTTTATTTGTGAAAAATGTTAGTGAATTAGTTTGTGTGATAATAATTGATTGCATTAATCAAAGGCACAGCCTTAAAAAAAGCTTGTGCATTGTGAATTACTCAACCACTTCCTCGAAGTCCTCGGGACCAACGCCGCACAATGGGCACTCTTCGGGTGGGTTCTCGCCTTCATGTATGTAGCCACATACTACGCATTTCCATTTTTTCATAATTTTTCTCGGTGTTTAATAGTTAATATAATAATAAAGAATTCATGCCAATAGGGTTTGTGGCAGATGCGTTATTTACTGCCATGCCGGTGGCATCGTTGTGTTACAAAATTAGATTAAAAATATATATTCAGCAAATTTTTGAGCAGCAAAATGCATAAAAAAATTAAACTTTGCGTGTTATTTTTAAGTCAAAGAAAAAAACAGCGACAGAATTGGTAGTGAAGCGAAAAGTTTTTGTTACCTTTGTCCCACAAGAAAGATTATTAACAAATAAAAATAAGATATTATGAAAAAATTAAGTATTACTCTTTTTCTCACAGTCATGATGCTGGGTTTGAGCTCGTGCGACAGCCACTTCTGGACGCCACTGTCGGGAAGCCGGTGGTATGCTTTCCTCGAGGTGCAGGGTGCCTATGAGCGCGACATCTTCTCGGATGATTATGACTACATGGAGATTCAGTTTTACACCAACGGTACTGGTGTGATGGGATTTTATGACGACTACGGCTACTGGGGTGAATATGCGTTTACGTGGGACGACAATGGCGACTATGTCACCATTTGGTACTATGATGGTGGTCATGAGTCATTCTATTATGACTATCGAAATGGTTACCTCTACCTTTCAAGAAATCCTTACATGACCAATTACACGGTTTTCAGCCATTAGCCTTGTCATAAATTAGTGAAACGAAAAAATCGCCGCTACCCTTATTGGGGCGCGGCGATTTCTTTAATTGTAAAAATAACTCTTTGTTAAAAAGGATTTTGCCATCGGTCAACGACCTATTGGGATTTAGAGTTGTGGGCCTGCAGCTACGAGGGCCTTGCCGGCTTCGTTGCTCTCATACTTGGCAAAGTTCTTGATGAAGCGGCTTGCGAGATCCTTGGCTTTCTCCTCCCATTCGGCAGGGTTGGCATAGGTGTCGCGTGGATCAAGAATGCCAGGGTCAACGCCCTCGAGCTGGGTGGGAACGGTGAAGTTGAAGTAAGGAATCTCCTTAGTGGGAGCGTTGTCGATGCTGTGATTGAGGATAGCGTCGATGATACCGCGGGTGTCGCGAATCGAGATGCGCTTGCCGGTTCCGTTCCAGCCGGTGTTTACCAGGTAAGCCTTGGCACCGCTCTGTTGCATGCGCTTAACGAGCTCCTCGGCATATTTTGTTGGGTGCAACTCAAGGAAAGCCTGGCCAAAGCATGCGCTGAAGGTTGGAGTAGGCTCGGTGATGCCACGCTCGGTACCTGCGAGCTTAGCAGTGAAGCCGCTCAAGAAATAGTACTTGGTCTGCTCGGGAGTGAGCACCGAAACTGGAGGCAGCACGCCAAATGCGTCGGCGCTCAGGAAGATAACCTGCTTGGCAGCGGGGCCATGGCTCTGTGGGCGCACGATGTTCTTGATGTGGTAGATTGGGTAGCTCACGCGAGTGTTCTCGGTAACGCTCTTGTCGGCAAAGTCAATCTTTCCCTCAGCATCAACGGTGACGTTTTCAAGCAGTGCGTCACGGTGGATAGCGTTGTAGATGTCGGGCTCGCTCTCCTTGTCAAGGTTGATAACCTTGGCATAGCAGCCACCCTCAAAGTTGAATACACCCTCATCGTCCCAGCCGTGCTCGTCGTCGCCAATGAGCTTGCGCTTGGGATCGGTCGAGAGTGTGGTCTTGCCGGTACCGCTCAGTCCAAAGAATATAGCGGTGTTCTCACCGTTCATGTCGGTATTGGCGCTGCAGTGCATGGCGGCAATGCCCTTCAATGGCAGGTAGTAGTTCATCATTGAGAACAGGCCTTTCTTCATCTCGCCACCGTACCAGGTGTTGAGGATAACCTGCTCCTTGCTTGTTACATTGAATACTACTGCTGTCTCGCTGTTGAGACCAAGCTCCTTGTAGTTCTCAACCTTTGCCTTGCTGGCTGTGTAAACGATGAAGTCGGGCTCCTGGTCAAATTCTGCCTCATTTTGTGGACGAATAAACATGTTGGTCACAAAGTGAGCCTGCCAAGCCACCTCCATGATGAAGCGCACTTTCATGCGGGTGTCCTTGTGGGTACCGCAGAATCCGTCAACGACAAACAGGCGTTTGCCACTCAGTTGCTTCTTGGCAAGAGCTTTTACTGCTTCCCATGTCTCAAGGCTTGCAGGGTGGTTGTCGTTAGGATACTCAGGAGTAGTCCACCACACGGTGTCCTTGCTGTTCTCGTCCATAACGATGAATTTGTCCTTGGGTGAGCGGCCGGTGTAGATGCCGGTCATAACGTTGATAGCACCGAGTTCGGTCTCTTGACCTACATCAAAACCCTCAAGACCGTCTTTGGTCTCTTCGTTGAACAATACCTCGTAGGTGGGATTGTAGAGCACCTCCTGCACATCGGTGATGCCATACTTCGCTAATACTGACTTATCAAATTTTGCCATAGCTTTAAAATTAATTTTATTTATAATGATTTCTTAATTTTCTTAGAAAGAATAACCTCATTGCATTTAGAACGCAAAAGTAATAAAAAATTTTATATGAGATTAATAATTATGGAAAATAATCCATAATAAAGGTAAAATAAAACACAGTTATGACCATTCTTGGCACAGTTTTTGAAGAGTCCTGAAATCAGTTAACGATTAACGGTGAAAAACTAAAAATGTAGCGAAATTTCATCGTCTCAACTTTTTTCACTAAGTTTGCACACTATTTGATTTATTATAAGAATATGAAAGACGAGAAAGAGAAAAATAAAGCCGTTGAAGGCAACGAGAATAATTTAGAGGAAAAGGAGCGGCAGACAGGCTCACTCAAGGAGCGTCTGTCAAGGGTAAAGAAAACGCGCTGGATTCGTTTTGGCATCGTGAGTGTCATTTTCTTTGCGTGGGTGGCTTGGCTTGGCAACTGGTGGGTGGCACTGGCATGGCTGTTGCTTGCCGACATCTATCTCACTCAGTTCATCCCCTGGAACTGGTGGAAGTTTAGCGAGAGCAAGCTGGTGCGCAAGGTCATGAGCTGGGTCGATGCCATTGTCTATGCTTTGGTATTGGTTTATTTCCTCTTCATCTTTGTGGGGCAGAACTACCAGATTCCGTCTTCGTCGCTCGAGAAAACTCTTCTCACGGGCGATTTCCTGTGGGTGAACAAGATGGTGTATGGTCCACGCGTGCCACAAACTCCCCTGCATTTCCCCTTGGCACAGAATGAGTTGTTCGGCTACAAGAGCTATATCGAGCATCCACAGCTCGATTATCACCGCCTCAAGGGCTATCGCAAGGTGGAGCGTGGCGATATTGTAGTATTTAATTTCCCTGCCGGCGACACCGTGTGCCTCGACATGCCTAACCCCGACTACTACACTCAGGTGCTTGAACAGGGACGTGAGGCAGTGTGGAGCCAGCACGAGGTTGTTTACCGCCCCGTTGACCGTCGCGACAATTATGTGAAGCGTTGCCTTGGACTCCCGGGCGAGACCTTGAAGATTGCAGGTGGCAAGGTGTTTATCAATGGACGTGCCATTCCTGAGCCAAAGAATGTGCAGTATAATTATGCGGTGAAGTGTAATGGCAATGACATTGATTTTGACTTCCTTACCGGCGAGTTAGGCGTGAGCAACGACGACATTGGCCGCAACATAGCTCAGGACCCAATGACAGGAGCACAATATATGTCGCCTGAGATATATCTGCCGTTGACGGCAGCCATGAAGGCTAAGCTCGAGAAATGCCACTGGGTTACCAGTGTGCAGCGCGTGCAGTATGGTGCAGGAGAGGGTGTGCTCACCTATCCTGTGGGAGTGGATTATGGTTGGACTCACAACGACTACGGCCCTATCTGGATTCCTAAGAAGGGGGCTTCGATCGACCTTAACGAGAAGAATCTGCAGCTCTATGCCCGTTGCATCAAGGACTATGAACGAGCCAATCTTGAGATTAAGGGTGGCAAGGCCTATATCGACGGTAAGCCTGCGGTAAAGTACACCTTTAAGATGGACTACTACTGGATGATGGGTGACAACCGCGACAACTCGCTCGACTCTCGATTCTGGGGCTTCGTGCCCGAAGACCACATCGTGGGTACGCCCATGTTCATCATCATTTCATTCGACAAGGACCGTGGCTGGTTCGACGGCAAGATTCGTTGGAACCGTATCTTCCGTGATGCCAATCCCGATAAATAGTGAGAGGTGAGAGTGGAGAGGTGAGAGTGAGAGGTGAGAGTGAGAGTTTTGCGTATTATGCATTATGAATTGTGCATTGTGCATTGAAAAATTGCGCATTGTGAATTGTTTAAATGAAATGTTCAATAATTGGTAGCATGTGTGCCGGTAGCGTGCGGTGTTATGCCGCTATGCTTAAGGCTGGTGCGGTGGTGATCGATGCCACCGAGTGCCATCTGCCCTTGCGTCACAGTCATCATCGCTATGTCATTGATGGTCCTAACGGTGCCGTGAAACTCACAGTGCCGCTGGAGGGTAGTTCCAATGCCATGCCGGTAATGATGCGCGACGTGCTCATTAGCGAACACGGCAACTGGCGGCATTTGCACTGGGGAGCATTGTTCTCTTTTTATGGGAAGAGTCCTTTTTTCGACTTTATAGCCGACGACCTGCATCGCATCATAGTGCAAGGAAAGCAAAAGTGGCTTCTCGACCTTAACATGCAGTTACACGACCTTATTGTTGATTTTATGGATCTCCCCATCACTACTGCTGTTGCCACTACCACGAGGGAAGTGGAGGAGGCGTTGCTCTCTGTGTCGCAAGACCTTCGGGGCAAGATAGGTGGCAAGCGGGGCGACTCTCTGCCTATCGCCAACGTGCCATAT
>CAMJZF010000054.1 GCA_946410125.1 uncultured Prevotellaceae bacterium
GAGATGAATTCTTGTCATTAAGCTTTGCGTTAAGCTCAGCTGTCAATTGTTTAAGGTTGGCAAGAGTTGCATTCAAATCATTGATTGTAGTCTGTAATTGCTCGGTTGGCAGTTGGTTAACTTTTGTGTTTAGAGTTGAACTTAGGGTTTGAATGTTTGACATTGTTCCATCAACTTTGTGCTCAATGCCACTGAACCCGTTAACAACGCCAGGTACACTACCGTTGAGGCTTGTTGACAAACTTGATAAATTTCTCATCAGTACATTCAAATCGTTGGCACTGGTATTAATCTTTGCTACAATATCATCAAATTGTGAAACAGAATTGCCCAAAGCAGGATTGCCGACAAGTGAATTCACATTAGTCAATATATCATTAACCTTAGGCATGATCTCATTTACTTGGGGCATTAACTCTGAGCCCACTTTATCCATCAATCCAAGTGATTGAGTTGTTGGTATTACGTCGCCCACCTTGTGGTAGGCTTTACCCTGTGCAAGAGTCAGTATCAATGAGGGGGTACCAAGTAACTCGTTTGACAGCATTACCGATGACCCGATGGGAATCTTCAACTCATCGTCAAGACTCATCTCAACACTTATTTCATTGGTTTTGTAGTCATAATCTATCTTCTTTACCAATCCCACTTGAAAACCATTGACAGTAACTGGTGCCGACACATTAAGACCGTTGATTCTCTCAAACTTTGCAATGTAATAGTTAGATGGTTCAAACAGGTTCACACCTTTCAAGAACTCAATGCCCCAGTATAGTAATCCCAATCCCAGAATTACTACCAGAGCGATTATCACGTTTTTATTAAAAATCGATTTCATGTATATAATATTGTATAAACAGTTACATTTTTATGTGTGCAAAATTATAAAAAAAAATTCAGGTATACCCCATAAACCAAAAAAATATAAATGGTTACCTATTTTTTAATCCAGGCATCTAAATCTTTTTCAATCTCAGGGAATATAGAAGCATCAAACTCTGGACTCCTCTTTCCAGCATGCTTTTGCTTGCTGTAATCTTTTAATAAAGCGAATGCATACTTGCCAAGCAATACAATAGCCACAAGGTTGCACATTGTTATCAAAGCCATGCATACCTCTCCAAAGTTCCACACAATTTTCAGACTGGCGATTGACCCCAGCATCACCATTACTCCACCCGACAAAATGCGGAATGCTGTTAGAACCCATCGCTTCTTGGTCATAAAACGGATATTGGCTTCTCCATAATAGTAATTACCAATAATACTGCTGAATGCGAAGAACAGAATCGCTATTGCTACGAAAATCTTTCCCGAAGACCCAATCTGCGATTCAATGGCAGCTTGTGTCATTACTATTCCTTCGGTCCCGCCTGTGTCATATACACCACTTATCAATATAATAAAAGCAGTACAAGAGCACACCAGCAAGGTGTCGGTAAAAACTCCAAGGGATTGAATTAATCCCTGCTTTACGGGATGTGATACCGTTGCGGTAGCAGCCACATTAGGGGCTGATCCCTCTCCTGCCTCATTACTGAAAAGCCCTCGCTTTATACCTTCACGCATGGCAACACCCATCATTCCGCCAGCCATTTGGTCGAAGCCAAAGGCATTATCCACAATCAAGCCCATAACTTGTGGTATCTTGTCATAATTCATTATGATAATGGCTAATGCCAGCAGAAAATATCCTATTGCCATAAATGGTACTATCACGGTGCTTACTTTGGCAATGCGGTGAATGCCGCCAAAGACAATTACAAGTGCAAGGGCGGTTAATATGATTCCAACTATTACTGGGCTAAAGTTAAAGGCTCCATGCATTGCTTCGGCAATAGTGTTGCTCTGTATTGAATTATAGGATAATCCAAAAGTAAGGGTAATTAATATTGCAAAGAGCGCTGCCATCCACTTGTTGTGCAATCCATGTAGAATATAGTAGGCAGGACCACCAATATAAGACTCGCCGGAACGACGTTTATAAAGTTGAGCAAGTGTCGACTCCACAAATGCGGTAGCTGCGCCAATCAACGCAATTATCCACATCCAGAACACAGCCCCAGGGCCTCCAACGGCTATGGCTCCTGCCACGCCCGCAAGATTTCCAGTGCCAACTCGTGTAGCCAATGAAACCGAAAATGCCTGAAAGGATGAAATGTGATGTTTTGACTGTCCCTTGGGTATTGACTCCCCAAGCATGCGGAACATCTCGGGCACCATGCGGAATTGAACAAATCTTGTGCGAATGGTGAAATATACTCCACACATAATCAACACAACTACAATGCTGTGGAAATTCCATCCCCACAAGAAATCATTCACCTGTGACAGTGCATTGTTAAGTGCCCCATCGGCCGAAAGATATTCTGCTAATCGATCCAGCATTTTTATTTTGTTAAGTATTTGTCATAAAGAGGACGGTACTCAGGCAATTTCTTGGTTTGGTCAATCCACTTGTTGAACTTCTCACATAGGTCTCTGTCTTCTTTGCGCAAAGTGAGAGATTGGAACTGTGAGAAACTGATTGCTGTTGAGATATCTACATTGGGATGTGAAAGTGCCATCTTTCGGGCAATCGACTCATTTATCACGGCAAACTTAATGTCGCCAGTTGAAACCATTAGGAACAATTGTTCTGGTCCATAAATCGAGTCGGAAATGACATAAATTGTGTCTCCAATCTCTCTTGACAGGCTGATTATACGGTCTCGCATTGGGGAGCCCTTTACAATATTGACGGTGTCGCCGGCCAGGTCGAGCTGTGACTGTATTGCCACGCCTTCGGTGTTGCGTTGCACCAGCACCTGCTTGTCTAAATAGAGTGCCGATGTGAATAAATAGTGTTGCTTGTTTTCACGAGTTACAGGAAACTGTGCCGCCATCACGTCATAGATGCCTTTGTCCAAGCCTTCTAATGCAGCCTTTAAGCTTACTACAGGATGAAACTTCAACGGCACCTTGCAACTGTCGGACAACAGTGTAAGGAATTCATAGGTGAAGCCACCCAAAGTGTCGCCATAGGCATAGTATGACATAGGAGAATACTCAATTGCAACATCAATAGTGTCGCCACCACTGGCATGTTCGGTTGTAGTGTGTGATGCTACCGACAAGTTGTCGTTATTGCATTTTTTTAGACATATCATCAGCACTATAACCACAAGCAACAAACCGGCATATAATGCCAGTTGCCACTTTTTGACTTGAGAGAGTTTCTTTAGCATATTGTCAAGTTTATGATTATCAATTTACAAAGTCAACCGACACTCCCAATTGGAAACGACCTGGATTTAAAGGATAATGAGGTATCGAGAAATAATTGTCACCTCCGATTAATCCTTTGTTGACATGACTGTACATGATATAGAATCGAGCTTTTTTCAGCTTAAAGTTTGCATAAACATCGGCAAAGGCAAAGTTTCCACACTCCATTTCACGCTGATTGTGGAACACCATTGTTGCCGGATTGTAAGAAGGTGCGTAATATTTTGTGTAATAATTGCAGTCAATTCCAAATTGGACATCAAGCACCTTGGCGACCTTAAATTTAAGGTATAAGTTGCTGAATAATGAGAACTTGGGCAAAGGAAGCACCTCATCGTTTGAAGTGGTTTGGTAGGTCACTTCGTTGTCCCAATTAAAAATGCCGAATCCCAAATGGTTGCTAAGGGTGGCATTAAAGACATGAATAGCACTGCCACATTGCGCTGGCAAAGCTTTTGAGTCAAAATATAGGAATTTGTTAAGTGTCTCGTAGCCCACATTTATTTTGGTGTGAATCCATGGCAACTCAAGAATTCCGCCTAATCTCAATCGTTGCTCCTTTGAGAAGTCATTGTCCCATGCAAAATGGTTAGAGATAAATTGTTTCAAAAGATATGGAGGGGCAAGGTTTTTGAAATATCCATAGGCTTTAAGGCTGACAGTATCACCAAAGAGTTTGAATCGAGTAGTGATATTCCCATCTATTGAAATGTCTCCAGCCACATCTCCTAATACACCAAACTGGGCAGTGGCGGCATAGGTCAGGATTGAACCGCGCTGCTTGGTCAACTGACCGCCCACCCACAACAGTTGTTGTGTTTTTGAGGGTTCAACATCAACAGGCAATGGTATTAAGCCTTCAGGTAACTCTTTTCCACTGACAGAGTCGGTTACTTGATAATACTTTCGAACCTCATGAGTTGCATAGGCAGCAAAGCCAAACTTGGCATATTTGTTAAAACCTTCAAGCAATGAAATGCCTAATGTGTTGCGAAAACGCCAATACCTTGTATTCTCGTCGGTACCACCCAAACTTAAATAAGTATTCTCGAAGAATGAATTGTCCTGACTTCCATTCTGGTTCATAAAGGAGTGCTTGACACGCTTGAAATCGGATGTCCAGATAAAACGGGTCACAGGTATATAAGTGCGGCCAATAATTGTATCGGTAACTGAGTCTCTTTGGTAACGATAATGGCCAACATTATAACTCTGGTTCAAATATAATTCTAATCCAGAGAGTTTGCTTTGGGCAGCAATAAGGTTTGTCGGTATGCTCTTGTTGTCTACTTTGCTTTCTCCTCCTTGTACCGACGCTGGATCAGTAATATAAAGGTCATCGGTGATGCCTCCATTTTCCTTGCCCGTATAATTGTAAGAGTTGAAAAAGGCCTGCATCTCATATCGGTCACCTATATAACTGCCAAACAAGCTCCATTTAAAATTCTTGTCAGCTTGATAATTATATGAGCCCTTCGAATAGATATAGTCTATTCCTGCTCCTAATTCAAGTGCTTTGTTGACATTTCCCGAAAATAGTACCTTTGTTCGGTCTTGATTGCTGTATTTGTTCCCGCCTGTAGTGTGTGAGATTAAGGTCATCGGGATGCGTGTGTTGTAATATCGCTGGGTGGAAACACTGGGCAGCCAGCTCTCGATAGCATCCTCAAAGAAAAAATCGCTGCGATGCTTTCGTTCAAAGAAGATTTGATTCTGACCCGATGCACCAAAGTTGCCGGTAGTAGCCCATGCCTTACTCTGATGTGATGGAATCTGTTCTTTGTGATAGTTTAAAAACAATGTGTCGATTGTCGACTCATAATGAAGCCCTAACGGCTCACTGACAGACCAAGCATAGCTGGGTTCAATTTTGACTTTCTTACCCTTTACAACCTTGTTAAGGTCATTGTTGGTAAGGGTCTGGAATTGCGCATTCATTGCTTGCACAACAAGCAATGTCAACACAAGTGTCATATAATATTTTATACCGTTTTTTCTCATTATAACTTGCAAAGATAACAACTTTACTGTAAATATCTTCGATACATCCATTTTTTTTAACGGAATTTATTTTTATGAAATATAACTAAAAAAAACGGTGTTGCATGATTTTACAAGTTTTTATCTTCCCAAAAATGATTATCTTTGTACTCAAAAATTAATAAGCATTACAAAATGAATAAGTATATTATATTATTCTTTTTGGGATTAAGCAGTGTTTCTTTCGCTCTTAAATCCCAAAATATAGATCAGCAATTATCATATTATCAAGAAAGTAATGGCAAGCAACAAGTTCGCATTGCTAATGAAATCATGAAGATTTACAACAATGCTCAACTCACCGAAGAGCTTGTTGTTTTCAAAGATAACACACACATCGATTCTCTAAATCAGCAGGTTTGGTACTGGACAGCTGAGTATTACTACGATCAGCAAGATTTCAAAAAGGCAATTGAATATGGCAATAAAGCATTGCCTTTGTGCCGCGACAAGGGAATTGAAGCCGACTGTCTGAACTTGCTTGCTATGGCACATTTTAGATTGTCACAGTTTCGCGAGGCGGCTTCTTATGCCAAACAATGCTATATCCTTGACGAAAAAAGTGGAGATCTCGACGTGATGAGCTCATCGCTTAACACCATTGCGGGAATTTATCTTGGAGCCAATCAGCCACGAGAAGCCGAGAAATACATACTAAAGGCTATTCAACTTGCCAAGCAGGTCGACAACCCTGCACGCATGTCGGTGCTTCAAGGTAAAGCATCTGAGGTATACCATGCTCTTGTTAATGATAAAAAAGCACTCGAGCACATCAACATTGCTTGCGATATTGAGAAAAAACTTGGGCGTGACGACATGCTCATGGTGCGTTATGCACAGAAGGCTTCGGTACTAATTGGGTTGGAGCGATATGGAGAAGCCGAGACTTTGTTGAAAGATGTAATCCCTTTTATGCGCAAGGTTCAAGACAAAATCTCCCTTGGCATTGCATGTAACAAGATGGGAAAAGCGTTACTGGCTCAGCAACGAAACAAGGAAGCTATACCCTACTTTCGTGAAGCCGCCAAGATTTTTGTTGAGAGTGGCGACATTGCCAACGAAATGCACTCACGGCGAGGGCTTTATGAAAGTCTATGGAACAACAATCCCGATAGTGCCAAGATTGAGCTAAACCGTTTCGACCTCTTAAAAGACTCGCTTTACAGTAATGCCAATGCCGAAACTCTGGCACGATACAATGCAGAGTTTGGCTTTGATGAACTTCAAAAACAAAACGAGAGTCAAAAGAAGGTTATGCTGTATGTCATTTTGGCATCTATTTTCCTTGCCGCCCTACTTGCATTGCTTGTATGGTGGTTGATGAATCGCAGGCTTAAGATGCGTGAAGATGCACTAAATGCAACAATTAAGGCTCTATCAAGTGAGAAAAATATTGTCAATGATAAAAAGGAGAATATACAATTAAACAGCCAAGACAACGAACTGCTCCAGAAGGTAATTGATGTTGTCAAAAATCAAATGAGCAATGGAAGCTTATCGATTGAATCTTTGGCAAATGACATGTGCTTGTCGCGTAGCCAGCTTAACCGCCGCATTAAAGCTGTGACAGGGGTCACTTCTCAACAATATGTAATGCGGGTGAGACTTGAGCACGCCAAGAATTTGCTCGACGACAGCAATTTGCAAGTCAGCGAGGTGGCATATCAATGTGGATTTGACGACGTTGCAAGTTTCTCTCGGGCGTTTAAACGAACCTTTGGAAAATCACCTTCACAGCACCGCAATGCTGATAAATAGTTGGCAAAATGATGCAAATGCACGATTTTGCCAACACAATGCACCATTTTGCATAGTAAAATAGTTGATTGATTGCGAACTTTGCAATATCATTACCAATCAGTGATATTGCTATGTTCACAAGCGACACTCACAACACATTCATTGCTCAATTTAGTAAAGCGGTGACTAACCACATGATGCAAGGAAAGGTCTCGCTTATAGACATTGCGCAGGAATTCCACATTACTCGTGGACAACTTAACCGCCGTGTTAAAGCACATTTAGGTATTACCTCACAGCAACTTGCTCTTAACATCAGGATAAATCATGCCAAGCAATTGCTGCTTTCACGACATGACTTACCCATTGCCGACGTTGCTTTCCAATGTGGATTTGACGACGCCACAAGCTTTACTCGTGCTTTTCATCGAGCTGCTGGATGCTCACCTTCACATTATAGAAACAATCTAAAATAATACCAACTATGAAAAAAATATTTGCCACTTTTTTATTAATAAACATTGTTTTATTAGCTCATGCCTCCACCTACTACGGGTTCAAGATTGGTGGTGTGGCAGTTAACAGTGACAACTATACTAATGTGAAAGGCTCTAACATCAAAGCCAACGTCACGAGTGAGCCATACAGTGTGTCGTACGACCCCACCACCAATACCGTGACGCTCAAGAACGTGAAAATAGAGCGCACTGGCAATGACAACCGCTGCATCTTCAACGAGAGCTGCGATGGGCTGACGGTGTATTTCAGCACCGAGAACAGCTACCTCAGCTCCACCACCTGCGCCCCCATCAGGCTTAACGCCAGCACCACCTTCACCTGCGAAGCCCTGGTGCGGGTGAACGTGCACGGCAACGATGGCGACGCCAACGCCCTCTATGCCGCAAATGGCGCCACAGTGACCTTCGACCACGCCACGTTCTTCATGTATGTCGACGGAAATTTCAATCCGGCAGTGAGCTGTAGCAGCACCACCGGCGAGAAACTCGTGATTCACCACTCGCGCTTCTATGCCCAAAGCGCCAATGGCAGCGCCCTGTCGCGCTTCTCAAGCGTGAGATGCGACGGCTCGGCGGTAATACTCAATACTAATAGCTCGACGGCCTGTGCCATGAGTGAGGTGTCGGCCTTTACTTGCCCCAGCTACCCGGCGATGAAGATAGGCTATGATGTCAACATTACCAATTTTCTGACCTACACCTACTTTGGCGAAGCATCGTTCAGCAGCAGCCAGAAGACCTTTGTCAACTTGGGAAATGACGTCTTGCCAGGCAAGGACATCATCATTTCGCAGCGCATCCCTATCGATGAGACTAACTTCCCCGACGCTGCCTTTCGCTCATGGCTGGCAGGGAAATATGGCTCAAGCATCGAGACCTTCGAGATTTTTCAGGTCCGCACCATCAATGTTGAAGCAGCGGGCAGTGAAGTGCTGGCCAACGTGCACGACTGGACCGGCATTCACAATCTGGCATGCCTCAGGCGACTCTGGGTTCAAGGCGGAAACACTGAACTGTTGCGGCTGTATGCCAACAAGGAGTTTTATCACCTCAAGTGCTATGACAACAGCCAGGGCTTCTCATGGGCAGGCTTGGCTTCTTCTTTCAACCCCGTGCCAAGCGGTAAAGAGGGCCTGATTGAGGGATTTAACGCCACCGCCGCCGAGCACGCCCAGATTCCTTACCGCTCACAGCTCGCCGAGATTAAGACCGCTGGCTTTGACTTCATCGTGAAGAATGGCAACGTCACCTACTCGCTCCATGCCCTTGAAGACTACTGCCCTATTGATTTTTTCCATTTCCCCGATGATGCTTTCCGCACCTTCCTCTACAGCCGTGCCGAAGGCCTTGATGCGGTGCTCCATGACAGCGAGAATGCCACCATCCACAGCTATGACTTGAAAAACTTGAATATAGCCGACCTTAAAGGTATTGAGGCATTCACTAATCTCACTCACCTCTATGTGTATCAAAACAGGCTCTCCACATTGTATCTGAATAAAAACACCAAGCTGGTTCTGCTTTATTGCTACTGGAATAAAATCAAGAGCGAGGGTTGGGAACAGTTTATAGCCAATGCTCCCACATTCAGCAACAGGCTTGATGTGTATTGCTACTACCCATCGAGCCTGGAACAGAACGACCCGCCAACCTGGCAGCAAGTGGCTCAGGCCAATGCCAAGAACATCCATTTCTACCAACGCCTTGCCTATGGATGGGAAGAAATGAGCGACACAGCTCCCATGATTCCAGGTGACGTGAATGGTGACGGCTTCGTTACAAGCGCCGACGTAACAGCAATCTACGACGTGCTTTTGGGTACGGACATGACATTTGAGGCAACAGCCGACGTGAACGGGGATGGATTCGTCACCAGTGCCGACGTTACTGCAGTTTATGATATTCTTTTAGGAAATTAATCCACATAATATAGCGGGAATAAATTTATTTATTAACATCTTAACCTTTTATTTTTATGAAAAAGTTATTTCTTTTGTTTGCGGCAGTTGCAATGTTAACTGCATGCAATGGCAATGCCAACACAAGCGGCAGCACAGCTGCCAGTGGCGAACAGAAAGACGTGGCAGCTACCGAGCAGACTGATGCCACTGCCAATGCTGGTGCCGTTGTTGAAAACGATTACTTCAAGATCACCAACATTCCCAATGGCTGGGAGAAGGATGCTGAACTTGACTCGGAGCGGAGAATTGACATTAAGCTCAAGCCAGGTACCGACTTGGGTGAATGGCAATATGTTGAGGTGGAGTTTGAGGACTTCCAGGATATTAAAGAGTGGCTCGACCAAGTGCTGGTGGGTAGTGAGGCAACACGCAAACTGGCTGAGGACGTGACCATTGGCGGCAAGACTTACAAGCAGGTGCAGTGGATCAATAGTGCCGATGTGAGCTGTGCGCTTATTGACAAGACTCCTAAAGGTGTAATCCAAATCAAACTCACCGAGAAACTTACTCTCGATAACCCCGACGTAAAAGCCATTATCGAAGGCATCGAGTATAAGTAATAATAATAAAAAAATCGTTAATTTATGAAAAAGTTATTTTTAATGATTGCTACTGTTGCGATGCTCACTGCATGCAATGGTAATGGTAACACAAGTGGCAAGGCCAGTGGCGAACAAAACGACTCTAACGCTACCGAGCAAACCGACAAGGCCTCACCTTCTGGAATGGAAGAAGGCTCTAAGGGGCCCGGCACTCTTGAGGCCAATGCTTTCACTATTGATGTACCCGAAGGCTGGGAGGTAACAAAGAAAAGCGATGAGGAACTCGGTGTAAAGCCTCAAGGTGGCAAGGTGTTCAGCTTCCAATATTCCGATCAAGCTAATCATGAGCAGGAGAAGCAAATAATGATGAATCTCAAAGACATGAAGGATCTTGGAGAGAAGCAATTTGGCGACAACACTTATCACCTCTATATGTGGGAGCAGGAGTTTGAAGGCACCTTCAAGGCTCTTCTAAAGATTGGTGACGGACAATCTGGCTCTATCGAGGTTACCTGCAGCGGACTTGAGGATGCCAACAGTGAAGTAGTGGGTCAAATTCTTCCCAATGTTAAGATGAAGTAATCTTTTCTTAACTACTACATAAAATCAGCTTGAATCTTTCGTTTCAAGCTGATTTTATTTTAACTCTATAACTTTACACTACATGGAAACGATAGATGTTGCCGTCGCGCGAGCCAACTACCAGAGTGTTTCCAATAACCACTGGCGAGGACTCAAAATTGCTTGACATCACTTGGTCAAACAATATTTCGCCATCCTTTCCCCTAATCAAGTATAGATGACCGCTTGAGTTGCCAATAACTATATACAGTTCATTTTTTTCATTATAAAACCCGACGGGCGATGACCAAGCATAGAAATGCAACTTCTTGCGATATAGCAACTTGCCAGAGTTTTTGTCAAAAGCCAAAAACTCTGAATCTTCCCCACAATCAAGCTGATTGAACGATGCAAAAATCATGTTCTTGCAGTTCCCGTCACCAAGGAGCGGAGTGCAATACAAGCCGCCATCAAAGTGTTTTTCATTAATATAACTGCGACAACTGGGATAAGACCAGTCCCACACAGGGCTGCCATTTAATGCGTTAAGTTTGACAAAGTGAGTACGCGTGTCATTTCCAGTCTGCAAGTCAACCTCACAGCCACAATAAATATAAGGCACATCGTTTTCAATCTCAAGGACAAGTGAGCCATCAATGTCATCATGGTTATCATAGTGCCACACCGGTTTCATTGTGTTAAGATTTACACAAAGTATGTCGCCATGATTGTCGCCTATAAATCCATAGTTTTTGTACACTGCCATACTCGCCTCAATGCCTGCACCACGGTCTCCCTTTACTACATATCGCAATGCACTGTGCATCTTCAGCTCTCCATTGCCAAGACGTTCATATTTATATAATGTGCCGTTCTCTCCTGGCCAGAAAAGGAATTGGCCGGCAGCTATCGGCGACGAGTCATAAGCACCCCACAATCGCTTGGCCTTTGGGTCACGCCCCCATTTATATCTAATTTGATGCGTGTTCAGGTCTACTGCCAAATGACCAAACGGTTGATTTTCAGGAATACCCTGGCCCACATACAGGCTGCCGTTCATGTCTGGGTCGAGTGATACCGAACCTTTAACCGGATTCCCGACATCAAGTGGACTGCGGCTGTTCTCGCCTGTTGCATAGTCGATGAAATACACTTCACCACACAGCGAGCCAACTATGATTTCTTCATTCTTGAAATGTGCAGTTATTTCGGGTGAAGTTTTCTTGAAACCAGCTACTTGGGCATCACTCCATTTTACATATACGGGTTGTCCCGTCCAGCCTGAGCCACCACCCCACTTGCCTCTTACGGCTGTGTGGGCAGCCCAGTCCCTTACTATCTTGCTTGGGACTCCGCTTATCTTGCCGCTGAAAGTGCGGGCATCACGTCGCTGACCGCCACGGAAGGTAAAGATTCCCGGCACCGAATCATATTTGTTCGTTAGTGCATTCAGTTCTCCGCTGGTTACGGTGTCAATTATTTCAACCTCATAATCAATATCATTAACCGATGAAAAGACTGTGTCGGGGAGTGGCTTACTTTCATTCTTGAGAGCCACGCTGTCACTGTCTTTGCCCGAACCATTGCCTGTAATAATATTGCACGATGGCATAATCATTGATATAACTGACCACCCCAAGGCAAATAAAAGGAAAAATCGCATACTATCTTTCATATATTCATTAGGATTCTATGTTGGAAATTTATGTTGGCAAAGATAATTGATTAATATTTAATTCTTCAATATTTTCTCAAAAAAATGAAATATATAAATAATTATGATTACCTTTACCAAATTAATTGCAAAACTTGGGATGAAGTATCAGCTAACACTGAAGCAAAATGCTAATTCTTGAAACGAATATTTTTTTATAAACCACAAAACATCTAAATTATGTTTGAATTAATTGATTTACCTTATGGCTCAAGCGAGTTGGAGCCAATTATCAGCGCCGAAACCATTGCTTTGCATCACGGCAAGCACTTGGCAACCTATGTCAATAATCTAAACAACATGCTCCCAGGCAGCGGTTTGGAAGACAAGTCTCTTGAGGAGATTGTTGCTTGTGCCACTGGTGGCATCTTCAACAATGCAGGGCAAATCCTCAATCACAACCTCTATTTTGAGCAATTGCAAAAACCATCTAATGACAATCATCCGGTGGGTAAGATTGCTGAGGCAATAAACGAGCAGTTTGGTTCGTATGATGATTTTAAAAAGGATTTCACCACTGTTGCTTCCACTCTCTTTGGCTCGGGCTGGGCTTGGCTTGCAAGCGACAATGATGGTAAGCTGCATGTTCTACAGATGCCAAATGCCGACAATCCTGTAACAAAGGGGTTAAAACCTCTCATGTGCTTTGATGTGTGGGAACATGCCTACTATGTTGACTATCGCAACCGCCGCCCCGATTACATCGCGGCTATGTGGCAAATCCTTAACTGGAAAGTGATTGAGCAACGATACCAGTTGTAACCGTAAAACAGAAATAGGCGCATCGATTTATGCGCCTATTTCTTTAATATAGAGTGATTGCACATTCAATCGCCAAAACGACGACCAGTATAACTATAGCAACCATTATTGCTATTCAATTTTAAGGTAGTCACGCAGGGCGTTGACATATTCTTCAAACGCTTTTTTCCCGGTATCGGTTACGCTGCACAAAGTGAGCGGCTTCTTTCCCTGGAATTTCTTCTCGACAGAAATATATCCTGCCGATACCAGTTTGTCGAGCTGCACACTCAGGTTGCCTGCTGTGGCCTGGGTCTGCTCCTTGATGTAGACGAAACTTGCTTCTTCGCAGTTCATCAAGATTGACATAATAGCCAAGCGCAGCTGAGAGTGCAACAGTGGGTTGAGTTCCTTTAGCATTGCTTCTTGGCTTTAGCGTTCAAAATATGTCCTGGAATAATCATCGTTACAACGAAGCACAGTACGAAGAGGGGGATTACCCATTCTACGGCAAGTGGCACCTTTGCAAATACACAGCACATTACGAAGATTCCTGCAAACAAAGTAAATCCTCCGCCAATTTTCATCGACTTCTCTTGAATGATGCATCCTTGCATGTTGGCACTAAAACCAGACAGTATAAAAGCAAGAATTAACATAACTATCCAAGTGTCTTTACCTAAAAAGTTAAACCCAATTGACAATAATGTACCAAAAGCAAAAGCACATCCATTCGTAAACCACAGATTGCTCGTCAAGCGGTCTACATAGGTCTTCGGCTGTTTCTCGATGCGACCTTTTTCCTTGCGCACGATTACCATCATGCCTATGCCTCCAACTATCCAGATGAGGAACCACAGCCAGTTGCACGCCGGATTACCGCCAGTGATATACAATGACACACCCACGAGCAAACCAACGATAGCACTCACGTAGCCCCACCACAACAGCAGGTTACCCTGACCAATGTGCATCTGACGCTTTGTCTTGTTGATCATTCTGGTAATCAACTCCAAGCTTTCTTGATTGTTTAATTTCTTCTCTTCCATATTTTCCTTACATAACTTAAATGGTGAATAAATAATAACGATAGATTTATAAATCTGTTGCAAAGATAAAGTAGTTTATTTTATAAACCAAATCTTTTGGCAGTTTTTTTTTGAAAAAATTCAAAAACTACCATTTCTGATAATAACAATTCTGTCTCGTAGAGGTCATCTGTAACACGGCTCAGCCGTGTTTTTTCCGCCTTTTATCCAATCTCCAGTTGCTTATATTATTGATTGGTTGTCTTGGTTTCTCCTTTGTTTTCTTGGTTTGAAAAAAAGTTGAGGGGGAGATTGAGAGGGAGCTGATGTGTCCTTGTGTTAGCTTGTGTCCTTGTGTCCTGCCTGCCTATTAGCCATTCCTAGTTATTCCTAGCTACTCCTAGTTACTCCTATCCCGTTTTTTTAATGTTTTTTCTCACCTCTCCATCAACTATCTTAGCATTAAAAAAACATTACAACTATGAGCAACAAAACCAAAATCTTCCACAACGCATTCAAGAAAAGTACGTTACAATGCACTAAAACCTACAGTGAAATACTCCCGTCACAATCTCCCAACGCCTCTTCCGCCTACATTGACGTCGAGAGCGACCCCACCAACCTGTGGCAAGGTCTGTGGGCTCAGGGCGAGATGGCATGCCTCTTCGGCGAACAGGGGGTCGGTAAGTCCATTCTCTCCATGCAGATAGCAAAGCAACTGACTGACAGAGGACTTACAGTTGAGTATTTCGACCTCAAGGATTGTGCCTATACCAACGAACCCCTCCTCCAGCCATCCATTCCGCCTGGCCTGCAGGAACTCTCCCACGACGAACTGATAGATTTTCTATCCAAGGAAATTACCATTAAAAAAACACAAGCCGTAATCATCGACGACATCAGCGCATTGGCGGATTCCAAAAATACAACCGAACTCCGACTCATGCTCAAGAAGCTGCGCATCGTCTGCAGCCACACCGGCACGGCAATGTTGCTCATTGCAGGCTCCCGGCACTGCAGGAAGAAAGACCTCACCACTGCCGACATGCTACCCGGATGTCACGAAATCATGCACGCCTGCGACTCGGTGTTCTCTCTTTCCACGGCAAGCCGCCACAATGCCGTCACGTGCCAAAAGACGCATTACGTGAAGCAGCACAAGAACCGCATGGCGCCGGTCATCTACAGCGACGACGCGGTAATCTCGGCAATGCTCACCACCAACGACGACGGCAACCTCGTTTTCACCAACCTGCAATTAAACGAGAACGAGAGGCAGCTCGTGCGCGACAACGGCTTCAACACCATCGACCAGCGCGACTCCGTCATCATGCACTACCACAGCCTCGCCTATTCCACCCGCGAGATAGCGGCCATCGTGGGCATCTCGCAGGCACAAGTCTCACGCATTATCAAGGCAAGGCAAGAGCCGGTCTTTATCTCCAACTATGACCGGGACCTCGAAATGAGGCAGCTCGAACAGCAATACCTCATGAAAATGGGATTAATTGACACTCCCCAATCCCCCTCCGATGCACCTGATGCATCTGATTCATCTAATTCAAGCGATGCATCTGATTCACGCGACTCCAGCAATGCGTCACCGACTGCACTCAACGCAAGTGATGCAAGTGATGCATGTGATTCATCCGATTCCTTTGATTCCTTTAACTCCTTTAATTCCTTTAATTCCTTTACTTCCCCCAAGAAAAACACAAACTCCTCTCTCAAAAAACTCATGAAAAAATCCCATCGATAGCAAGCTGAATAAATGTCAACGAGGCTATTGCCCCCCTCTCTACTCTCATCGAAGGTAAACCACTTGTTTTTTCTGGCAAAAAATATTTGGACAAAAAAAAGCTTCTGCTTAAAAAACAGAAGCAAAAAGTTCAGATTGTGAACCCATGGGGAGTCGAACCCCAATCGAAGGAACCGGAATCCTTTATTC
>CAMJZF010000055.1 GCA_946410125.1 uncultured Prevotellaceae bacterium
GAGAGAAATACAAAATGAAAAGCTAAAGATTTTCATTTTTATGCCGAGGCGCAGCCTAATTTATTAAAAATTAGTGCAAGTTGAGAGAAAAATGCGATTAAGCGAGAGTAAACATGAGCTTGCTCTTTGTTTACCGAGCGCGAGCATTTTATCAAAAAACCAAAGCTTGCTTTGAATTTTTCCGAGGTGCTGCCTAATTAATCCACATAAATTCTTTAAAAGGTAGCTCGAGCTCTATCCATTGCTCTTTATACTGATCAACAAGGTCTTTTGCGCTGCTTTTTGATACAGAGAGTCCCAATAGACGTATGGGGTGCTCGCTGTAGTCAACCTGAGAGAGCAACTGCCTGGCAAGCGGCAGGATTTCATCTCTTGTCCTCAAAAATCTGTCCTGGGTAATCGACCGTGTTATCTGCTTGAAATCATGGAATTTCACCTTCAACGTGAGGGTACGGCCCTCGAAGTCATATTTTTCTAATCGTCTTATTAATTCTTGCACCGTTTTGTCAAGAGCGAGTGTAACGTCCACATCTTTGTTAATGTCATGCACAAATGTGTGCTCACACCCCATAGATTTGCGTTCATAGTCTACAACAACAGGGCGATTATCAATGCCTCGGGCAAAGTTGTAGAACACAGGTCCCATCTTACCAAAGACGTCGGTAAGGTGCTTCAGCGAAACTGAACGTAGATCGGCACCAGTGAATATGCCCATCTTGTGCATCACCTGTGCAGTCTTGGGACCAACAAGCCAGAATTTCTCTATTCGCAGATTGTCGATGAAATCTTGTGCACGGCTCGGATGAATGGTACATAGACCATCTGGCTTGCGCTGGTCACTTGCAATCTTGGCAAGGAACTTGTTGTAGCTCACACCTGCCGATGCCGTGAGATGCAGCCTTTCCTTGATTTTAGTCTTTATCTCTCGCGCTATATCAACCGCCAACTCAATACCAAGTTTATTGTGAGTCACATCAAGAAATGCCTCGTCGAGCGAGATGGGTTCCACCAGGTCGGTATATTCATGGAAGATGACATGCATCTGGCGAGACACTTCCTTATACACTTCATAACGCCCTGGCACAACAATAAGCTGAGGACATTGACGCTTGGCTACCCGCATCGACATCGCTGAATGCACTCCAAAGGGACGAGCCTCATAGCTTGCTGTTGCTACCACCCCACGCTCCACGTCGGCACCAATGGCGATTGGCTTACCACGCAACTCTGGATTGTCACGCTGCTCTACCGATGCAAAAAACGCATCCATATCAATATGTATTATCTTGCGTTCCATAAAGCACACACAAAGGTAGCAATTTTACACTTTCCATTTTGTGATTTCCATTATTTTAACCTTTTCTACTCTTAATCCAAAATCGGTCATAAGGATTTATGATGGAAAAGAATTTATTTTGAGCCATTAGCTCACAGCGATTGCAACATAACTCTGGCAATACCCTGTCGCATCTGTTAGGCTGGTAACTTCTTTTTGTAAAATTATTAACAAATTTGTTAAAATTTTCTTGCATAATCCAAAATATAGTATTTATTTTGCAACATTAAATTTATTAACAATCTTGTTAATATTAATCTTAACAAACTCAACTCATTATTTATCAGCAGTTTTATCAACCAAAACATATATAAGGTATGACAAAACATCATAATAACAAAGAGCAAGATATCCTTGCCGCTGCCAAAGTTGAATTTCTTGAAAAGGGATATGATGGGGCTCGCACTACGTCGATTGCACGTATTGCAGGCGTAACTCATGCCATGCTTCACTACTATTTCAAGACAAAGGACCAGCTTTTCGAACGAATATTCCATGAGACTATCGGTACACTCGTTAAAAGCATTTTAGATGTTTTCACACAAGACGAAATGCCTTTTAAGGACCGCATGGCTAAAGCTTTGGAAATGCATTTCGAAGTAATAAGAGAAAATCATCTCCTTCCACTGTTCATGATAAGGGAAGTTGCATCACGACCCGAGCGTTTTTCTATGATTAAAAACGTTATCAGCTCGTTTGCAGGTAATCTGCTTGTCACTATGCAACACGATATTGATTTGGCTGCCAAACGAGGCGAAATAACCCCAATTGATGCTCCCACTTTGCTCCTCGACATGCTCTCACTAAACGTGTTTCCATTCATCATCAAACCAGTGTTTGAAGCCGCAACCGGACTAAACTTGAATGCCGAAAGCAAATTCTGGGATCAACGTAAAAAAGAGAATATTGAAATAATAATGCGACGACTAACTCCTTCACAGGCATGAAAAGATTTTTATTGTTAATCGTTGGCGCTCTATCACTGACTGGCGCCAGTGCACAGCTCACAATTGAGCGTTGCCAAGAACTGGCACGTGAAAACTATCCGCTCATCAAACAGTTTGGACTTGTTGAGCAGAGCAGCAAGTACACTCTCGACAACCTAATGCACTCATGGCTGCCACAGGTTAACATGAGTGCTCAAGCCACCTATCAGAACGAAACACCATCGTTCCCCGACCAAATGAAAGCAATGCTTGCCACGAGTGGACTTGACATGCAAGGCCTTGCAAAAGACCACTACCGCCTTCAGCTCGATGTGAGTCAGAAGATCTTCGACGGCGGCAAAGCAAGCAGCGAGAAAGCTCTTGCCAAAGCTCAGGAACTGGAACAGAAAGCACAGAACGACGTTGACCTCTATGGGCTAAAAAAACGGGTGAACGAACTCTTCTTTGGTGTGCTGCTCATGGATGACAGAATAAAGCAGACCAACATGACTATCGAGATGCTCAACGGGAACCTCGACAAGCTGCAGTCACATGTGCGAAACGGTGTAGCGACTTCGGCCGATGAGAGCATGCTTCGAGCCGAAATTTTGACTGTTGAACAAAATAAAACCTCTATGGAGTGGAACCGCGAGGCTTACAAACACATGCTTGAGATCCTTATAGGAGAACAAGTGGCTGACCGCACTCTGATTCGACCCGACTTCACAGAACCGGCTACCAACGTGGTAACACGTCCTGAACTGCGACTTATCGATGCCAAAATAGGCACTCTCAATGCCCGTGAGAAAGCCATCAATGCCTCGGTGATGCCAGTAATCAGCGCGTTTGGGCAAGCATTCTATGGATATCCTGGCTATAACACATTTGAGAATATGCTTAATCACAAGTGGTCGCTCAATGCCATGGTGGGAGTGCGTGCCTCATGGAGCCTCAGCAGCCTCTATGACCGCAAGAACAACTTGAACAAACTTACAACAGCACGACAGCAAGCCGAACTGCAACGCGATGTTTTCCTGCTCAACACAAGGCTGGAAGCAAGCCATGAGAATGATGAAATATCCCGATTGCGTGAACTCATTGCAAGTGACGGCTCGATAGTGGATTTGCGACGTGATGTAAGACTTGCCGAGGAGTCGAAACTGCGAAATGGCATCATCGACATTCACCGTCTTGTGGAACGCATTACCGATGAGAGCATCGCAGCACAATCACAAATCATCCATAAAATAGAATTACTCAAAACAATATATGACTTAAAAAACACTGTAAACCAATGAAAAAAGCATTATTTATCATGAGTATCGTTGTTGTGCTATCTGCTTGCAGCAACGACAACGATTGGGATGCCACAGGAACATTCGAGGCTACCGAGGTTGTGGTCTCGGCTAAAGGCTCGGGTGAAATCAAGTCGTTCAACATAGAGGAAGGACAGGTTGTGGAAGCCGGCGTGCAACTTGGGTATCTCGACATGACTCAGCTTGAGATTCAAAAGGCACAGTTCGATGCCAATCAGCAAAACCTCAATGCTACCAAGTTGCAACTTGATGCCAACAAAAGTAACATGAATTCCAGCAAGCGACAAATTGATGCTACCCAGGCTGCGACCGCAAACCACATGCTGGATTTGGAGAAACAAGTTGCAGCCATCAAGCAGCAGATTAGCAATTTGAAAAAGGAGAAAGCCCGATTCTCTGCAATGCTGAAGGATAATGCAGCTTCACAAAAACAGGTCGACGACATCAACTACCAGATTCTTGTGCTTGAAAAGCAACTGGCAGCAACTCAAGATCAGATTTCATCAAGCAACAAGAGTTTTGACAATCAAGGCAAAGGTTATCAAGCACAAAAAGAGGGGGTTGATGCTCAGATAAAAGGCATTGACGCACAAAAACAAGGTATTGACGCTCAAAAACGTAGCATCGATGCTCAAAGGGCGCTTGTCGATAACCAAATGTCTAACTCCGTAATCGCTTCACCTGTCAATGGAACCATCCTTACTAAATATGCGCAACGGGGAGAATTTGCCACCATAGGCAAACCTTTGTTCAAGGTTGCCGACATGAGCACAGTGTACTTGAGAGCCTATTTTACCAGCGACCAGCTAACTGACATTAAGATTGGCCAGCAAGTAAAAGTGATTGCCGACTTTGGCGGTGGTAAGACACGGGAGTATGCCGGCAAGATTAGCTGGATTTCCAGTGAGAGTGAGTTTACACCTAAGTCCATTCAAACCAAGGACTCTCGTGCCAATCTCGTTTATGCAGTAAAGATTGCTGTCAGGAATGACGGGTATCTAAAACTGGGATTGGCTGGAAATGTAAAACTAAAATAACCTGCTATGGACTCTGGCACTCTGGCAATAGAAGTCAACAACATCAGCAAGAGCTATGGCAACATAAAAGCTCTTGACCGGGTGTCGCTCAATGTGAAGCGGGGCGAAATCTTTGGGTTGATTGGACCCGACGGAGCCGGCAAGTCAACTTTGTTCAAAATATTGGTAACATTGCTGAATGCCGACGAGGGTACTGCCAAAGTAGATGGTCTCGACATCGGCAAAAACTACCGGGACATACGAAGCCGTGTTGGATACATGCCTGGCAAGTTCTCGCTATACCCCGACCTCACAATCGAGGAAAACATGGAATTCTTCGCTACCCTTTTTGGGGTGACGGTTGAGCAGAATTACGAACTGGTAGCTCCTATATACAAGCAGATTGAACCGTTCAAGAAGCGACGGGCAGGCAGACTGTCAGGAGGCATGAAACAAAAACTTGCTCTATGTTGTGCTTTAATACACAAGCCTTCGGTTCTCTTTCTCGATGAGCCTACTACTGGAGTTGATGCCGTATCGCGAAGCGAGTTTTGGGATATGCTACACAACCTGCGCAAGCAGGGGCTTTCTATTCTCGTTTCAACACCCTATATGGACGAAGCCAGCCGTTGCGACCGCATCGCTTTGTGCAACACCGGACGAGTTCTTGACATTGATTCTCCACACAACATGGTTGATAAATTCAACGGCAATCTTTACGGCATTAAGGCAAAAGACATGTTTGGCTTGCTCAACGACTTGCGCACCAATGCTTCTATCGCCAATTGCTACACAGCTGGCGAGTATCATCACGCTCTGGCGGGTTCTTCATTTAATGCTCAAGAACTGAAACAAAACCTTGAGGAGAAAGGACATAGTAACGTAGAAATCAAACCGATAATCCCCGACATTGAAGACGTATTCATTAAACTGCTGAGCAATGAGCAACACCAACAACAATAGTTTCATCATTCAGGTAAAAGACCTGACTAAGCAATTCGGCAATTTCACGGCTGTCGACCACATATCTTTTGAGGTGAAACGCGGTGAAATATTCGGCTTTCTTGGCGCCAACGGTGCCGGCAAGACAACTGCCATGCGAATGTTGTGCGGCCTGAGCTATCCCACCAGTGGCAGCGGCACGGTAGCCGGCTTCGATGTCATTAAAGAAGGGGAGAAAATAAAGCGTCACATTGGTTACATGAGTCAACGCTTTTCGCTTTATGACGACCTTACCGTAATGGAAAATATGGAACTCTTTGGAGGCATCTACCAAGTAAAGAGTAATGAGCTGAAAAAGCGAGCTAAAGCATTGCTGCAAAACCTCGAATTTTTTGAGGAACGCAACACACTCGTGAGCGCACTGCCGTTAGGATGGAAACAAAAACTGGCCTTTGCCGTTGCAACCTTGCACCGGCCAGAAATCGTTTTCCTTGACGAACCAACAGGCGGTGTTGACCCTATTACTCGCCGACAGTTTTGGGAGATGATCTACCAGGCGGCAAGCGAGGGAACTACCATCTTCGTCACCACTCATTATATGGATGAAGCTGAATATTGCAACCGCATCTCGATGATGGTCGACGGCAAAATCAAGGCTCTTGACTCCCCTGCTAATTTAAAGAAAATGTTTAACGCAGCTTCGATGGACAAGGTCTTCCGCATCCTTGCCCGCGACGCACAACGAGGAGACTAAATAAATGCATAATTCATAATGCATAATCCACAATCAACTGGCAACTGAAAACTGAAAACTAAAAACTAAGAACTAAGAACTAAAAAACTCTCATGATAAGTTTTTTGAAATTTGTAAAGAAAGAAACTATCCACATCCTGCGCGATAGCCGCACGATGCTCATCGCTTTGCTCATGCCTGTTGTGCAGATTCTGCTCTTCGGTTTCGCAATCTCTACCGAGGTAAACAATGTGAATGTGGCTGTTGTTGTTCCTAAGTGGGACGAGCAAATAAGGCAGAGCGTTGAGAAATTAGCTTCTAACCCTTACATCACATTTAAAGGTGAGATTACTGAACGGGAGATTGACCAATGTCTTCGTTCTGGAAAGACCGATGCCATTGTTGTCTTTGCTCATGATTTTGACAAATTAATAACACAATGGAAGCTGAATGGTCAAGGCAACACCGCAATGCAATTCATCATGGATGCATCTAATACCAACTCGGCTCAGGCGGGTGCCGGATATCTTAACAATATCCTTGCTGGCAATCTCATGCAGAGTAATAATCTGGTTGAGACCCACATGCTCTTCAACCCGCAAATGAAGAGTGCTTTTAACTTTGTGCCAGGTATTATGGGCATGATTTTCATCTTGATTTGTGCCATTCTCACATCGGTAGCAATCGTGCGTGAGAAGGAAACCGGCACAATGGACGTGCTGCTTGTATCGCCGGTGCGACCCATCACAATCATACTGGCAAAGATGGCACCCTATTTCATTCTCTCGTGCATCAACCTTGCCACAATACTGCTTCTCGCACGTTTTGTGCTGGGCATCCCCATGTCGGGCAATTTAGGAAGCATCATTGTAGTATCAATGGTATATCTGCTGCTTTCGCTGGCTTTAGGACTTCTCATTTCCACCGTCGCCAAGAAGCAGATTGTAGCACTGCTCATTTCGGCTGCCGTGATGCTTATGCCAATAGTGATGCTCTCTGGAATGATGTTCCCAGTCGAGAACATGCCGGCAGTACTCAAGCCGGTCTCGGCAATAGTGCCGGCGCGATGGTACATTGATGCCATGCGCAAGCTCTTGATTCAAGGTGCCTCGTTCGGCCTCATTCTTAAAGACTTCGTCATCCTTGTGGGAATGACAGTGGCAATCCTGGCTATCGCACTAAAGAATTTTAAAGACAAATTAGAATAAATGCCCATGTCGACTCTGAAAGTTCTACTGAAAAAAGAAGTACTGCAATTCAAGCGCAACTCATTCCTGCCCAGGCTTGTGGTGGCATTCCCCATCATGATTATGCTCATTATTCCCTGGGTGACTACTATGGATGTGCGGCACGTCAACGTGAGTGTGGTCGACAATGACCACTCGCAACTCTCGCAACGCATCATCAACAAGATAGATGCAAGCGAATACCTCTCTCTACATAGCGTCAGCCGTAGCTTCAACCTCTCGTTCAAGGCCCTGGAGCATGGCGAAGTAGATGCAATACTCGAGATTCCACAAGACTTCGAGAAAGGATTTGTCACGGGCAATACTAAGAAATTGAGCATTAGCGCAAACAGTGTAAATGCCACCAAAGGCAGCTTGGGGTCACAATATCTTGCACAGACCCTCGCCTCTACCGTCAAGGAAATGCGGGCAAGTCTGTCTCCCACAAGTTCCAATGAGCTCACAGTAATACAAAACCGATACAATCCCACTTTAGAATACCGCAATTTCATGATTCCTGCCATACTTGTGATTCTAATTATCATAATAACAGGGTTTTTACCGGCACTCAATCTGGTGGGAGAAAAAGAAGCCGGCACTATAGAACAAATCAACGTTACGCCCGTGAGCCGTTTCTCATTCACCCTTGCAAAGCTCATCGTCTATTGGGTGGCAGGACTCATTGTCATCACTATAGCACTGATTGTAGCTTGGCTGGTCTATGGGCAAACGGCGGTGGGAAGCCTGCTCACCATTTATTCCGGTGCTTTCCTTTTCATTATTGTGATTTCGGGGTTCGGGTTGATTGCCTCTAACATCTCGTCAACCATGCAGCAGGCTGTTTTCTTCATGTTCTTTTTTGTGATGGTATTCATGCTCATGAGCGGACTTCTCACACCCATCGAGTCCATGCCGCAATGGGCACAATATGTTACCTACATTCTCCCTCCTCGATACTTCATTTCGATAATGCGCTCTGTTTTCATGAAAGGAGCTACTTTCTACGACATGCGATTCAACTTCTTGGCCCTCGCCATCCTCGCAGTGGTGATGAACCTGGGCGCAGCACTCACCTACCGCAAGCGAAGCTAATATTTGCTAAATACCTATGATATGTGAGACTCTGAGCAACCTTCGAGTCTCATTTTATTTTCTGTAGTAAAAAACTTAAATCGAATTACAAAAAACTGAAAACTTAATTGTATCTTTGTACTTTCAAAAAAAGAAATTAACATGACCAACGTTGCCAAGAAAGGTATTTTGTTTGATCTTGACGGAGTGCTAATCGACTCCGAAGGGACTTACACTAAGTTCTGGGAGGCGGTAGACTCCCACTACCCTACTGGTGTGCCCAATTTTGCACAGGTTATCAAAGGTTCCAATCTTCATAACATCCTACACACCTATTTTCACACCGAGGAAATGCGCCAGCAAGTTTCCCAGATGCTCGACTTGTTTCAGCACGACATGCGATATGACTACTTTCCTGGCACTATAGAGCTGCTACAAGAGCTTAAAGGCAACGGAATCGCTTGCTGCATTGTAACCAGCAGCGACCGCAATAAGATGCAGGCGTTATACTCTCAGAAACCCGATTTCCCAGGCTATTTCAATGCTATCGTCACTGGCGAGATGGTGAGGGAGCCCAAGCCCCACCCCGAGTGTTTTCTCTTGGGAGCCAAGTTGCTTGGTATCGACATCAAGGATTGTGTTGTGGTTGAAGATTCTATCAACGGGCTCAAAGCCGGCATGGCGAGCGGGGCTCGAGTTATTGGAATTCCCACCACTTGTCGCCGCGACGCCATCGAGCCTCACTGCCATCTTGTTGCCGACTCTCTCGACATGCTCAAGGCCAAAACATTTTTAGAATTATAACTTTTCTTTCAAATATAAATCTATGAGAATCAAGATTTTTATCAGCATGGCATTAAGTGCTGCCATTGCAATATCAATAACCTCTTGCGCCAACAAAAATGAAGAAAAACAAGTGAGCAAGGGACAGAATGCCGAGACTGGCAAGATAATTGACAACAAGGACGAGATGACGTTTTTGCGCACTTTCCTCGACTCTTACATCCATCTTACCGGCAAGGAAGCTCAAGCCTTGGCACGAAAGCACTTGACCCAGGACTTTTACAGCAATTACATCGAGCACTGTAACAATCAGGACAATGCCGTCGACCTCATTTGCGAGCTTAATATCAATGAGAAAATCGAGAAGGTCGACACTATTATGAAAGGCATTGAAGACCCAAGCAGTTTCATTGTGCAAGTACAGGCTGTAGATGACCAAGCCAAGCCTTTCACCGTACAATACGATATGACTGTCGTTAACGAAAACGGCTTCTTCAAGCTGAGCGACAGCCAAATTTTCGACTAAAATCCTATCTCCGTTTAACTCACCAACTAAATACTATAAACCAATAACTCTAAACCCCCAATGGATTTATCTCAATTAACCGATATCATAAGCAGCTACGTCTGGGGATGGCCAATGATTGTGCTCTTGCTTGGCACTCACATTTTCCTCACTTTCAGGCTAAGAGTTCCTCAACGCAAAATTTTCACCGCCATTAGGCTGTCTTTCAAGAAGGACAAGGACTCTTCTGGCGACGTGAGTCAGTTTGCGGCTCTTGCCACTTCGCTTGCGGCCACCATCGGCACGGGCAACATCATCGGTGTTGCTACTGCAGTTTCGCTCGGAGGCCCGGGAGCCGTTCTATGGTGCTGGCTCACCGGCATTTTTGGCATCGCCACAAAATATAGCGAAGGCTTGCTCGCAATCAAGTACCGCGTTAAGACAAGCGACGGCAAGATGCTGGGAGGGCCCATGTATGCCCTTGAGCGGGGATTGGGGCAGAAATGGCTCGCGGTGCTCTTCTGCATTTTTACTGCTGTTGCCGCCTTTGGCATTGGCAACGGTGTGCAGGCCAACGCCATCAGCGAGAACTTCACAATGCTCCTTAACGATAACAGTTCCGTTGCCAGCCTAAGCCAAACGCTAAACTCTTGGTTTGGTGCCAACTATGAACCAAAATTTTACCTTAGCATCATGGTTGGTCTATGTGTCATGACGCTTGTGGGCGTGGTGATAATTGGCGGGGTAAAAAGCATCAGCAACATCTGCTCGGCACTCGTGCCGTTTATGGCTATTCTCTATGTGCTGGGGTGCGTCTACATCTTGTGCGTCAACCACCAGTATGTGTGGAGGGCTATTTGTCTCATTTGCAGCGAAGCTTTCTCGATGAAAGCTTCCATAGGTGGAGCTGCAGGCACTGCTATCATGATGGGAGCCCGATATGGCATCGCTCGGGGACTTTTCAGCAACGAGTCTGGTATGGGTTCAGCTCCCATAGTTGCCGCTGCTGCCAAGACTCGCAACTCGGTGCGCCAGGCTCTTGTAAGCTCTACTGGCACATTCTGGGACACCGTGATTGTGTGTGCCATGACTGGACTGGTCCTAACCACCAGCATCATCGCCTATCCTGAAATTGACTTCCACGATGGAGGCTTGCTCACTAAAAAGGCCTTTGCTATGATTCCTTATGTAGGAACTCCCATTCTCACTTTTGGCATCCTAACTTTTGCATTTTCAACCATTTTGGGATGGAGTTATTACGGGGAGAGAGCAATGGAATATCTGGCAGGCAAGCGCAGTATCAGGTATTATCGCATCATTTGGCTCATCGTATGCTTCGTTGGATGCATCATGAGCCTGCACATTGTCTGGAACATAGCCGACATCATGAACGCCATGATGGCTTTGCCCAACCTTGTGTCACTACTGTTGCTCTCTGGCGTTATAGCACGAGAAACTAAACACTACCTATGGAATGGTAAGCTCGACGAAATTGACCCAGAATTATAAGTTGTGGCTACTTTAAAAGTAGCATTGGAAGGAATTCAAACTAAAACAACAAAGGGCAAAAATTACAATCTACTAATCACAAATGGTAGTACGGTTGTTAAACCAGTTGTTAAAAAAAATAATTCTTGATTTTTTATCACTTTTTTGTTCTATTTGTTGCTTTATTTTGACTAATTTTGCATTCGAAATATAGTGTAGTGTAATTAACTCGATGCAATAGTGAAAAATAAATTCTTGTTTATCAAGATATTACTTAACTGTTGCATCATAATAATAAAGATATTAAATCATGGGATTATTCTCATTTACTCAAGAAATCGCTGTCGATTTAGGTACAGCCAACACGATTATCATTCATAACGATAAGATAGTTATCGATGAACCTTCGGTGGTAGCTCTCGACACCAAGACCGCCAAGCTTATGGCGGTGGGTGAGACTGCTCGTGAAATGCGTGGCAAGGTGCACGAAGGCATCAAGACAGTAAGGCCCTTGCGCGACGGTGTAATCGCCGACTTTAACGCGGCCGAGCTCATGATTAGAGGTATGATTAAGAAGGTGAGCCAGAAAAATCACTGGTTCTCGCCATCTCTTCGCATGGTAGTGTGCATCCCCTCAGGCTCTACCGAGGTCGAAATTCGTGCCGTGCGCGACTCAAGCGAGCACGCTGGAGGGCGCGACGTTTACATGATTTACGAGCCTATGGCTGCTGCTCTGGGTATCGGTATCGACGTTCTTGCACCCGAAGGCAACATGATTGTTGACATTGGTGGTGGCACTACCGAGATTGCCGTCATCTCTCTTGGTGGTATCGTTAGCAACAAGAGCATACGCATTGCTGGTGACGACCTCACCGAGGACATTCGCGAGCACATGCGCCGTGCTCACAATGTCAAGGTTGGTGAGCGCACTGCCGAGATGATTAAAATCAAGGTCGGCTCAGCTCTTACCGAACTCGACAACCCACCCGAAGACTTCATCGTTCATGGCCCTAACCAGATGACGGCTCTTCCTATGGAGGTTCCTGTGTCTTATCAAGAAATAAGCCACTGCATCGAGAAGTCTATTTCTAAAATTGAGGCTGCCGTGCTTAGTGCTCTTGAGCAGACTCCTCCTGAGCTATATAGCGATATCGTCAAGAATGGTGTGTATCTGGCTGGTGGTGGAGCTTTGTTGCGTGGACTTGACAGGCGACTCACCGACAAGATTGGCATTCCTTTCCATGTTGCCAACGACCCATTGCACGCGGTTGCCAAGGGCACTGGCGTGGCTCTGAAGAACATCAAGCGATTCAAGTTCCTCAAGCGTTAATCTTTTCCTGAATACTTTTTGGTGGGTTACCGCAAACGATGAACAACCTGATAAACTTCTTCATAAAAAACAGTTCCTGGTTCATTTTCGCATTCTATGTGATTTTGAGCCTGGTATTGCTTTTTGGCTCTAACCCTTATCAGCAAAGTGTTTACTTGACTTCGGCCAACGGCACTGTTGCCGCCATTTCCAAAGGCGTGAACGGAGCTTCTAATTATTTCCACCTCAAAGAGATAAATGAAGACCTTCACTTGCAGAATGCTGCGCAAAAGATGGAGATTATCGCACTTAAGCAACAGCTCAACGAGTTGGAGCTCAAGTATGGAGCCAAGCCCGGTGAAGACGTTAGTGGACGGGGTAATTACTCTTTCATCTCAGCTCATGTGATTAGTAACAGCGTGGTGAATCCAAGCAACTACATCACTATCGACCGTGGCAGTGCCGACGGCATTGAACCCTACATGGGCGTGATGGACATGAATGGTGTTGTGGGCATTGTCGACGCGGTCAACACCCACTCGGCACGCATCATGTCTATTCTTCACCCCGACACCAAGATTACATGTGAACTCAAGGGCAACGGAAACTTCGGGCTTCTGGTGTGGGACGGCAAGACCACCGACCATGCCATCCTTAAAGACTTGCCCAAGGTGGACAATTACCATGTGGGCGACACAGTTGTGACAAGCAGCAGTTCGCTAAGCTTCCCCCAGGGATTTATGGTGGGTGTGGTTGAGCGCATATCGCCAACTACCAAGGAAGACAGTTTCATGACGCTTATCGTGAAACTGTCATGCAAGATTACACACCTGAGCAATGTTCACATCATCAAGAACAATATGAAAGAGGAACTCAAGCAACTGGAGTCGACCGATGCCACTTCGCTTAAAGAGGAAGGAGGTATAAAGAGATGAAAAACACTCTGTTCCATTTCCTTATTCTCTTCGTAGCACTGCTCGTGGCGCAGGTCATCTGCAGCAAGATTATACTGTTTGGCGTGGCTATGCCGGTAATCTACATCTACCTCATTCTGCGTCTGCCAGTAAACTACTCGCTCAACTGGACTCTTACTATAGCCTTCCTTTTTGGGCTCTTTGTCGACATGTTCAACAACACCCAGGGAATGAATGCACTCGCATGCACGGTAATGACCATTGCACGACGACCGGTCTTCAACCTCTTCATCCTCAAGGACGACGAGGAAAATGAACCCATCCCTTCAATGGACTCGCTCGGCATCACCAATTATCTGAAGTACATGGCAACAATGGTGGCTATTTACTGCACTGTACTGTTCTTGACACAGGCTTTCACTTTGCACAACTTTGGTCTCACACTGCTACGCATCATCGCAAGCAGCGTGCTATCTATATTATTGATTTTTGGTATCGACAGTTTAGTGAGCACCGAACGTGAGAAAAGACTATAACTTAGAAAAACGAAAATTTGTGATTGGCGGCTTTATTGTCGTCGTTGTCTTCATATATCTGTGGAAACTCTTCGACCTCCAGATTCTTGATGACAAATATCGGGAAATTGCCGTGAGCAATGCCCGCTCTACTAAAATTACACACCCCTCGCGTGGACAAATCTATGACCGGAACGGCAAACTCGTAGTCTACAACGAGCCCGCCTATGACCTGGTTCTTGTACCCAAGGATGTGCAGGAGTTCGACACGACAACCATGTGCAGGATTCTTCAGCTCAAGCTTGAGGATTTCAAACTCTTGTGGAAGAACATGAGCGACCCAAAAAAGAATAGGAACTATAGCGCCACCACACCACAGCCTTTGGTGCAGAACCTCGACTCTACTACCTACGGACGATTGCAGGAAATTCTTTATCGTTTCCCTGGCTTTGACATCTCTCAGCGCATCATCAGGCGATATAACTATGTTGCGGCAGCCAATATCCTCGGCGACATTCGTGAAGTCAATGCCGAGGACATTGAACGCGACAGCGACAACTACTACATTCCAGGCGATTTCACGGGCGACCTCGGCATCGAGAAGAGTTATGAGAAATATCTCAGGGGCATAAAAGGTAAGGAAATTCTCATTCGCGACGCAACAGGCAAGATTAAGGGTCGATATAACGATGGCAAGGACGATGTAGAGCCTATTGCCGGTAAGGACCTGCAGATGAGCATTGATATCGACCTGCAGCAGTTTGGCGAGAAACTTATGAGAGGAAAACGGGGAGCTATCGTTGCTATAGAGCCTAAAACGGGCGAGGTGCTCACTCTCGTTACCAGCCCAAGTTACGATCCGGCTTTGCTGGTAGGCAAAGACCGAGGTAAAAACTACTCCAAGCTCGTTACCGACCCCAGCAAGCCTCTCTTCGACCGCGCTATCATGGCGGCTTACCCTCCTGGCTCTACTTTCAAGCCAACCCAAGGTCTTATTTTCCGGCAGGAAGGTATTGTCGACAACAACACTTCCTATCCATGCTATCGAGGATACATCAACAAGGGTCTTAAGATTGGCTGCCACGGACACGGCTCACCCATTGCATTGCAGCCGGCACTTGCCACTTCGTGTAACGGTTATTTTTGTTGGGGACTGTATTACATGCTCAACAACAAGAAGTATGGAGGCTTGGAAAACTCTTTCACCATCTGGAAAGACTACATGGTATCGATGGGATATGGCTACAGGCTTAATATCGACCTGCCGGGCGAAAGCCGTGGATTCATTCCTAACTACAAGTTCTACAACGAGATGATTGGTGAAGACAAGTGGAATGCCAATTCTATTATATCTATCGCTATCGGACAGGGCGAAATCATGGCAACGCCTTTGCAGATTGCCAACCTCAGCGCCACCATTGCCAACAGGGGCTACTACATCACCCCTCATGTGGTTAAGCAAATTAGAGACGTGGGCATTCCTAAAGAATTCACC
>CAMJZF010000056.1 GCA_946410125.1 uncultured Prevotellaceae bacterium
CGTAGAGGATCCCGCTCAGGGCTACATCTTCAATCGTATGCAAGACAACTGGTTCGTCCAGGCTGAAGGCGGTGTTGGTGTTATGATGTCTTACAAAGATGCCAACATGAAGCTCGGTAAGCGCTTCCTCGCCCCTAAGGCTAACTTGTTCATCGGTAAGTGGTTCTCTCCACTGCTGGGTGTTCGCATCGGCGGTCACTTCGAGCAAATGAAGGGTGCTACCGACAACATCAACAACATTGGTGCTCGCACCGACATGGCCGACCAGATGAAGGATGATGCAGATCGTGGCATCTACGGACAGAAGTTCAACCGCATCGGTGTTACTGGTGACGTTCTCTTCAACCTCACCAACTGGCTCTGCGGTTACAAGCCCGGTCGTTTCTACAACGCTACTCTCTATGCTGGTGCTTCTACCAGCTGGGACTTCTACAACGACAAGCAAGACGGAACTGGCAGCTGGAAGTACAAAGGCTGGAAGAATGGCAATGAAGGTTCTCACGACCGTAACTTCGCTCTCCAAGCTGGTTTGCTCAACAGCTTCGCTCTTGGCAAGCACGTTGACCTTCTCCTTGACCTCCGTTTCGACATGGTTCAGGAGCACATGGATCTTGGTCACAAGACTTGGGTAGAGTATCCTAGCGCTATGCTTGGTTTCGCTTACAAGTTTGGTAAGACTGAGTGGAATGCTCCAGTTGTTCCCGTTTGCCCACAGGTTAAGGACAACAGCGCTGAGCTCGACGCTCTCCGCAACAAGCTTGCTCAAGCTAATGCCAAGATCCGTGACCTCGAGAACCAACTCGACGACTGCCTGAAGAAGCTCCGCGCTTGCGAAGGCAAGACGGGTCCAGACCCAGTTGTTAAGGAAGGTCCTCTCGCAACTATCTACTACCCAATCGGTAAGTCTTACATCACTCCAGTTCAAATGGAGGTTGTAAATGCAGTTGCTGAGGTTATGAACCAAGAGAACAAGGATTATCGCCTCTGTGGTTGGGCCGACAACTACACCGGTAACGACCAAATCAACATTAAGCTTCGTCACGACCGTGTAAACGGCGTTAAGAAGGCTCTTGTTGACAAGGGTATCGACGGTGGTCGCCTCGAGACTATGACCGACAACAACAACTTGGTTGACTTCGGTCCTCAAAGTGCTCCACTGAGCCGCGCCGTGACTATCGAGCGCAAGTAATTCTTGTTGAGTTACAACAACCGAAACAAAAAGTCTCGCACAATGTGCGAGACTTTTTTTAACCCAAATCTATCCTTTACATTTCCAACAAAGCAACAATGGCTGCCAAAAACAAAGACCGACTTATCGACATGATAAAGAATGGTGAGCGCATGACACTCAAGCAACAACTGCGACTCACTCTCGACTTGAGCCTACCGGCAATTATGGCTCAGCTCTCAATGATTATCATGCAGTATATCGATGCGTCAATGGTTGGGCGACTCGGTGCCAACGACAGTGCATCGATAGGTCTTGTCTCAACCACCATGTGGCTCTTTGGCGGACTGCTTAGTGCGGCTGCCATGGGATTTACAGTGCAAGTAGCCCATCTTCTTGGCGCAAGCAACAGCGATGGTGCCCGCAGCGTGCTCAGGCAGTCGTTTGTTACATGCATGCTGTTTAGCATTACCCTCGCAGCCATTGGAGTCGCAATAAGCTGGCAACTGCCACACTGGCTCGGTGGCAACGATGCCATCTGCCACAATGCCACTGTTTATTTCCTCATCCTTTCGGTTTTCCTACCCTTTCTTGAAATAGAGTTTCTTGCCGGTGGCATGTTGCGCAGTAGCGGCAACATGAAAGTGCCTGGAATGCTTAATATATTAATGTGTATTCTTGATGTCCTGTTCAACTTCCTTCTCATCTTCCCTACTCGAGAAATCTCAATTGCAAGCCACACAATAACAATCCCAGGCATGGGACTTGGACTCATGGGAGCCGCATTTGGCACTGCACTCGCCGAGGTTATAACCTGCCTGCTTATGTTATATTTCCTGTTAGTGCGCTCAAGAGACTTGAAGTTGAAAGGAACAAAAGGACGATTCAAACCCACAAACGATTGCCTGAGGAGGGTCTACAAAATCAGCCTGCCTATTGCTCTGCAAGAGGTGATGATGTGTGGCGCCTACATCGCAACAACGGCTATCGTAGCGCCATTAGGAAGCGTGCCTTTGGCTGCCAACATCTTTGCTGTCACTGCCGAAAGCCTCTGTTACATGCCAGGTATCGGCATTGGCGAAGCCGCCACCACCCTCATTGGGCAAAGCTCTGGAGCACAACGCAAGGACTTGATGAAGCAATTTGCCTTTACTACAGTGGGAATGGGTGTGACTATATTGACCGTCTTTGGTGTGCTGATGTATGTTTTTGCGCCACTCATGATGTCATTCATGTCACCTGTTCAAGACATTGTTAATCTGGGAACGCAGTGCCTGCGCATTGAGGCTTGGGCCGAGCCGCTTTTTGCGGTATCACTTGTGGGGTATGGAGTAATGGTGGGAGCCGGCGACACTCTGGTGCCAAGCATCATGAACTTTGGCAGCATGTGGATTGTGAGAATTACACTTGCTATCATTCTATCTTCTTCAATGGGATTGATTGGTGTGTGGATTGCCATGTGCATCGAACTGTGCGTGCGTGGAGCCATTTTCCTGATTAGATTATGTTCCGGTAGGTGGATTAAACTGCAGTCAATTGCCCAAAAAAACATTTCTAACAATTAAAAACCACCAAAAATTTAATAATAAAACATAATTTTATTACCTTTGCATCATCTTTGCAACCTGCAATAACTTATTATCATTATATAAACCCAACAATATTTATGAATAACGATAAATTCAACTTCGATGAGATTGTGGATCGCCGTGGCACGCATTCTGTGAAATGGGACCATTGTCCAAGCGATGAGGTTATCCCCATGTGGATTGCCGACATGGATTTCAAGGCTGCTCCATGCATTATGGACGCTTTGAAAAAAAGACTGGAACATGGCGTTTTTGGTTATGCCAATGTACCCGAAGAATTCTACACCTCGATTATCAACTGGTTTGAGCGACGTCACAACTGGAAAATCGACCGCAACTGGATTGAATACACTACCGGTGTGGTTCCTGCCATTTCGGCAGTTCTTAAGGCTGTGACCAAGCCCGGTGAGAATGTGGTTGTTCTCACTCCAATCTACAATTGTTTCTTTACCTGCATCGAGTGTAACCAATGCCAATCGGTAGAAGTTCCTCTCACTTATAACAGCGACTATTCCTACTCTATCGATTACGAGGCTCTTGACAACGCACTCGCCTGCGACAAGACCAAGACACTGCTATTCTGCAATCCTCACAACCCTGCCGGACGCGTGTGGAGAAAAGAAGAACTCCTCAAGGTCAATGATTTGTGCCTCAAGCATGGAGTGCAGGTAATAAGCGACGAAATCCATTGCGAAATGATGATGCCTGGTGTTCACTACACTCCTTTTGCTTCTATTTCAAAAGAAGCACAGGACAACTGCATCACCTGTGGGTCTCCCAGCAAGTCATTCAATATCGCAGGTCTACAAGCCGCTTTTATCACCAGCAACAATCCCGATGTGAAAGCTAAAATCAACCATGCCCTCATCGAGAATCAAGTGTGCGCAATCAACCCATTTGGCCTCGAAGCTTTTATGGCTGCCTATAACTACGGAGAAAGTTGGATTGAACAGTTTAACGAATATATTGCCGGCAACTTCAATCTCATGAAAGAAATGATGGAGAAGGAACTTCCTGCATTCCACATTACACCCATTGAAGGCTCCTATCTGGCTTGGATCGACGTTACACCAACAGGCATGACAAGTGCCGATGTTACCAAGAAAATCCTTGACGATGGCAAAGTTCTCGTCAACGACGGCGCAATGTATGGCAAAGCAGGAGAAGGCTTTATTCGCATTAACCTTGCCACTCAACGGTCGGTGGTTGAAGAAGCCACCCGCCGCATTATCAAGGCAATGAAATAAAAGCATTGTTATCACAACGAGAAAAATTCCCCAAGCCAAATGACTTGGGGAATTCTTCTTTCAATACCACAAAATTTACTCCTGTCTATAAGTCCATTCTGGTCTTGAGTGAAGATTTACTTGCCAAGTGAGTTCAACACTTTGTAAAAGTCTCCATTGGGTATAGAAATGAACTCTGGTGTTATGCGATGCCCTAACTGCGACGACACATGGAAACGATTGCCAACAAGCTTACGATACTGTTCACTCAAGTCTCCAAGCAGTTCATCACTGCTACTCCCGATAATATGCGTCACTGGAGTAATGTACTTCTCTATGCCCTTGAACTCTTCAAGGTCTTCAGGCACACATTTGAAAGTCTGCACTCCGTCCTCTCGTGGGTTATAATATTCTACTACATGACCTATTTCAGGCAAGAAGCTTAGACTATGCTCAGGGTATATTACAGGGTTGACAGCAATCTTTGGAATATCGACCCGTGCGCACAAGGCATAGAATCCTCCAAGTGAAGTCCCCGCTAAAATATCGATGTCATGTTCACGCACATAGTCTTCTATCTTCTTGATAGAAGGCTTGGGATGATGCGTAACATCAAATGCATGAATCTCATAGTCACTGTAGCTTTCCTTGATGCCAAGTATGGTGCTGCTGCGTGACGAACTGCGAAATCCATGTATATATAGCAATTTCTTCATCTTATTTCTTCTTTGCCGCTGTTTTTGAAGATGTTGATTTCTTTGTTGCAGTTTTCTTGGCTGTACTCTTCTTGGCTGGAGCTTTTTTAGGTTTAGACTCAGCCTCAACCACTTGCTCTGCTTCTTCGATATTTGGAACAAAATCTCCTGTGGTGTCTTTGACAATATTGTTGCGCATCAGTTCCACCTCGCGATTTAGCTCCTCAATCTCCTTTTCCTGATTGCGGATTGTAAGCAACAACGCATTAAGCTCCTCGTTCTCAATCTCTTCGGGGAATTGCTCACGCACTCTAATCAAGAAGTCGCTGAGTACATTCATGTAGTTGGTAAATGCCGAGTATGGTGAGTCATAGGGGCTGTAATGTGAATGTACCGAGCCATCACTGCTGTGCTTGGTGCTCATATAGTAGAAATGGTCGCTCGCCTGAAGGTAGTTCCAGTCTTGACGAATGCGCTTGTCCTGGATAAGCTGTATGCGCTCGCTCAAGCAGTAAAGCTTGTTGACAGCCTCCTCTTGCAAGATGTTACCCATCCAGGCACTGGTATCACGCGCCTCATCGGCCCACGAAATTGGGTGCATTACCGACAACTCTCCTACTGGTTTCATCTTTGACACCACCTCGCCGGGGGTCATAAACTCAATGTTGTGCTGAGCAGCAAATCGAGGCAGGGCTTTCATAAACTCAAAGATTCCGCTCTCGCGAGGCTGAAGTTCACCAAATGTCTCATAGTTCATAAACAAGTTGATGAGCATCTCCTCCTCGGGAAGTGCCGAAATCCAGTCGATATACTTGTCGGCTGTCAGAGGATAAGCCGACCACTCGGGATTGCTGAATCGGAAGGCTATATCATCACTTAGCTTAGAGTTCTTCAACAACAGTTTGAGCTTGGGAGCCGATGCCGCCTTGTAAAGGTAATTGGGTGACTTCCATCCCAAAATGTGCTTGGCACCCTCGGTAATGGCTCCCTTGAAGCCCAACGATGCTACTATCGACGCAATATCGTCGTCATAGATAAGCTCTGTATTGCGGAACACCTTGGGACGCTGGCCAAACAGCTGATAAATTTTCTCGTCATGAGACTTTATCTGCGAGATAAATTCTTCAGGGTCAACAAGCGACGATAACGAGTGAGCATAAGTCTCGCTCAGGAATTCAACGCAACCAGTGTCGGCAAGCTCTTTCATCGAGTCGATAAACTCTGGGACATACTGCTCCAGTTGCTCAAGGGCAGTACCGCTTATTGAGAATGCAACCTTAAATTTCTTGCCATTCTCCTTTATCATGTCAAGGAGCATCTGATTTGCCGGCAAGTAAGAACGTTGAGCTATGCGTGTGATGATGTCATCGTTGGCAAAGTCATCGTAGTAGTAGTGGTCGTTACCAATGTCAAAGAAGCGATAAGTCTTCAGGCGGAACGGCTGATGTATCTGGAAATAGAAACAAATTGATTTCATGTTACTTGATATTATAGTAGTTGATAATTATCGGTTAATAAGTCGCTTGTATATATCAATCACCTTGGCTCCGGCACGGTCCCAAGTGATTTGGTTAACTTCCTCAAGTCCCTGCTCTCGAAGCTGCTTGTACATGCCTGGATACTTGATGATTGAGTAGATTGCATCGGCAATGGCGTTGGTGTCCCAGTAATCGACCTTTATTACATTATTCAAGATTTCGGCACATCCACTCTGCTTTGAGATGATGGAGGGAACACCCATTTGCATGGCCTCAAGCGGAGAAATGCCAAATGGCTCGCTCACCGAAGGCATGATGTAAACATCGCTTGCCTTAAGCATCTCATACACCTGCTTCCCTTTCAAGAAACCGGTAAAGTGGAAACGACCGGCGATGTGACGACGCGCTGCCAAACGTATCATCTTCTCCATCATGTCGCCACTGCCTGCCATCACAAATTGAACGTTGTGCACCTTCTGCAATACTTGCCAAGCTGCGTCGACAAAATACTCCGGACCCTTTTGCATTGTAATGCGGCCCAGGAAGGTCACCACTTTCTCATGCTTGGGAGGAACTTCAAGGTCGAGCAACTCCTGGCTTAATGGCTCCACTGCGTTGTGAACCGTTGTCACCTTGTCGGGACTTATACCATATTTCTCTATCACTGTCTTGCGGGTCAAATTGCTCACAGTGATGATGTGGTCGGCGTTGTTCATGCCATCCTTCTCGATGTTAAACACCGTGGGGTTAACCTTGCCGCGGCTACGGTCAAAGTCGGTAGCATGCACATGTATCACAAGTGGCTTGCCGGTTACCTGCTTGGCATGGATGCCGGCAGGATAGGTGAGCCAATCGTGTGAGTGAATCACATCACAGTCAATCGTGCGTGCTATAACTCCTGCAACTATCGAGTAGTTGTTAATCTCCTCAAGAAGATTGTCGGGATAGCGACCCGAGAACTCAATGCAACCCAAATCGTTGGTGTTCATGTAGTTGAAATCGCTGTAGATGTGATCGCGCAGGTCATAGTAGGTCTGAGGGTCAAGCACTTTGCCTATGCGCCCCTCCACATAGTCCCAATTCACATCTCGCCATGCCACGGGTGTGGTGTTGGCGCCTATAATGCGGGCAAAGTCCTTTGGCTCATCGCCCCAAGGCTTGGGAATCACAAACGTGATGTCCATGTCGCCACATTGAGCCATGCCCTTTGTAAGACCAAAACTTGCTGTTCCCAATCCTCCCAAGATGTGAGGAGGAAATTCCCAGCCAAACATTAAAGCCTTCATATCTTTATTCTTAGTTTTTAAGCATTTATAAATCCAATGTTCTTGAACAGGCGAAGCACCCTGAGCACGCCTCCCACATTGGGAGCATAACTCACTGCCCCTCGGCCAATGAATGGGGGGTTGCCGTCGTAAAGTTCCGACAATGTGCCTATTCCGCCTTGCGACATCTCATCCTCAAACCCAATCATCATGCGCTCGATAAACGAGGCGCCATTGATGCCAAATACCTTAATGTAAGCGTCGGTATAGAAGCCCATAAGCCAGGGACGGGCCGAGCCTGCATAATATGCAACCTCACGCTCCTCGGGACTGCCTAAGTACCATGGCTTGTAACCCCAGCTCTTGGGACTTAAAGTGCGAAGTCCTTTCGGGGTCAACAGCTCGCGAGTCACCACATCAAGCAGTCTCTTGCGCTGCCTGCGGTCAAGCGGTGAGTAATCAAGACCCGCGGCTATAATCATGTTGGGTCTGACGCTGGGATCGGCATAGGTGCCATCAACATAGTCATAGAGATAGCCATAATCGTTAAGGAACATTTCAACAAAGGAGGTCTTTATCTTACTGGTGATTCCCTTAAGGTCGGCTATATATAGTCTATCTTCTTCTATTCCGTCAAACATATCCTGAGCAAACATCAAGGCATTATACCACAATGCGTTAAACTCAACAAGATAACCGGTGCGTGGTACCATTGGAGTGCCATCGGGGTGTGTAGAGTCCATCCACGACATTGGCTTCTTGGTTCCATCGGTTATTACCAAGCCATTGGGTTGAAGTTTAAGGTTGGGATGCTTGCCGTCAATAATGTGAGCCAGCAATGCTTTTATCAAATCGCCATAACGCTCACGGGCCTCGTCCATGCCGGCATCCTTGGCATATTCCTGTATCGACCATATTGCCCACAACGGAACATCAGGAAGATCTATTCCTTTAAGATGCTTGTCAAGAGTGCCTTCTTCAATAAATCGCATTAGAGCCACCTTGGCTGTGTCCATTATCTTCTCAAAGTCGGGACGATGATGATTGGAAATAGTGCATCCAGGCAGTGCCAGGAACTCGTCGCGGGCACGAATCTTGAACCACGGATAACCTGCCAGTATGTAATTACCGTCGGCATTGGTGAGATAGAATTGCTTGGCACTGTTCTTCAGGCAATTATAAAAACTCGTGCGAGGAGTGCGCGACTTCACCTCTTCCTCGTGCATTCGGCTCAGGTTGTGGGTGTTCACTTCCTCAGTGCCAGCCGAGAACACAAGTGTCTCTCCCTTCTTTATGTCAATCTCAAAGTAGCCTGGAACATATAAATCCTCGGTATAAGGAATGCCACGCTCCATGTCCTTGATATACTCAATGCCCTTGTACCAATGAGGGTCAAACACAAATCGGGGCTTATGGTTAAACTGCATGTAGAGAGTGGGATAACCATCATACATACATGTGGCAATACCATTTTTCACCTCATGATATTCCCTGCTTGCCACCGAGTTCTCAACACACAAGTCATTGGCATTGCGAAACGCCAAGAATGGACGAAACTGCAATGTGGTCTTGGAATGGGCTTCAACCAGTGTGTAGCGGATTAGAATGCGGTTCTCATTGGTAATGAAAATTTTCTCGCGCTTCATGATTACACCCCCAACACGGAAGGTGTGGGTGGGAACTCGCTCGCAGTCATACTCGCGAATGTACTTGTGCCCATTGGGGCTAAATACATTGCCTTTGTACTTATGCAAGCCCAGGTTGAAAGGAGCTCCATGCTGAATCACTGTCTCGTCAAGCGACGATAGCATCACATGGCTGTTGTCGTCAATCTCGGGAATGGGGATAACTAACAACCCATGCTGCTTGCGGGTATTGCACCCCACAATGGTTGTACAATGATAAGCTCCCGACTGATTGGTCCTGAGTATCTCCTTTGTAAGGGATTGCTCAAGATTTATCATCAAGTTTTTATCAAATTTTAAATAGCTCATTAAGTGAATGTATTGTAATGGTTAATAGTCGTTTTTTGTCTTTTTATGGGAAGGCAAAATTCTTTTTCATGTAATCGTAACAAATTTACTACATTTTAATATAATGAGCAAACAATTTCCATGTTTTTTTCAACATTCTTTTTTTTAACCATCTTGTTAAAAGGGGGGAGCCTTTTCAAGGCCTAAAAAAAGACAGCCACGCATCACTTCCTCTCAATTATTATCAAACAAAGAGAACCAAGTAGTAACCAAGAAAACCAAAATATTTTTATTGTCTTGGTTTTGATTTTGTTGTCTTGGTTTGACATAAACTGTATCTAAAGCAATTATGCATTGTGCATTATGCATTGTGCATTATGTATTGTGCATTTAAAAAAGCAGACATCTAAAAAGTGAAGTGCATCTGAATTCTCACACCACTGCGGTTAATGCCTGGTGTGTCACGGTAATTAAGACGCCATATATAATCCACTCGTAAAAATGTAAGTATATTGTCAAGACCTACCCCTATCTCCATGTATGGACGCTTTCCCATTTTAAGGCAATCGGCATTAACCGGGAACTGCAACAAATCGGCATTCTTCGTTGGGTCATTCTTGTCCGACAGTGAGCCCCACAAGCCACGGAACGAAAGCACCTCGCGCATCTTGAGTTTCTTGATGAGTGGAATGCGGTTCAGTATCGCACCGTTTATCCAATAAGTCACGTCCCACGACAAATACTGGTCGTTGACAAACTCCATAGCATTCATCAGCGCAAACGATTCGGGCTGTATGGTAAAGGATAGGTTTGCATTGGGTATCATTAGTTCGGGATATGGAACCTTGCTCCATATCTTTCCTGCTCGCAATATTATATCGGTATATCCAAATGCCGAAAACCAAAAACGCTTCTGGATGCCTGCCTCGGTCTTATTGATTGTATAGTCGCTGCCCAAGAAACCACGAGGCATATAGGTGTGCGACAAAGTGAACACTGGCGCGTCCTGGTTGATTGGTATGCGGAATGAACGGGTTTGGTAGAACTTTTCACCAGGGGCATAGCGCAAGGTGACATTGAAGCCCGCCGTGTTGTAATGGCTATAAACCTTGCCCTCTCCGTCAACAAATGGCAGGAACCTTGAAGATTCATGACGCAGATGCTCAATCGATGCCGTTACCGAAAAGCCCGATTGGGTCTCTAACTTATATTCCAAGGATGTTTCACGCAAATACACCATCTTGTCATCTTTTTGACGGCGGATTGCAAGGAACACATTGTCGGGATTGGTATATAGATAATGTTGACCAAGTTTGTCAACATCATAGCGATGGGTGAGACGCAACGAGTTGACAGGAAATTCGTTAGAATGATACTTCTTGTCAACAAAGGAATATTCCAACTGACCCATGTATTTAAATTTCTCATCACGGAAGCCATAGGCTACATAAAACTTGCCAAACCACCGAGGGGAAAGCTTGGCGGTTGTCATGCCACCCACCCTCAGCCGCAGCCCTTCAAGGGAATTGCCGCTGATGGTCGTGTTCATGGGGCCTATGTCAAACTTGCTTTCCCTGCCATTGGTGTTAATATATCCGCTCACAAGGGTCACTACCACCTTTTCGCACCAGTAAAACAGCTTCGACTTGCGCAGTCTTGACAGCATGTCCTTGACCGTATCCTCATTCTTCACCGCCACCACAGGGCGATGGGCAACCCAGTAGTTGTCGTCCTGTTTAAGATTGCCTTGAGTTATCACTTCGCCGCTCTTGTCAAAGATTGAAAGGTCCTTGGGTTGCCTAAAGTTGTGACCATCATAGAACGTCTGCCTTCGGGCATATATCTCAGGGGTCTTGGGAGCAATCTTGAATTCCACCATCAAGTCGTCACGCACTTTCAGGCGAGAACCGTCGGGAGCCTTGATATAATCCTGCTCAAGATAAACCTGGTTGACATAGTTCAAGTTAATGTTGTGGGGAACGTTCATCTTTATCTTCGAGATGAACATTGTAGAGTCGTTGGCTGGCACATATATTCTGCCTAAAAAGCCAAAGGTCTCGGTAGTGAATGGCGTGAACGTCAGTTCATAACACTGCACTCCATCGACCATCAATGTATCGAGATAGTATTTATAGAAGTCAGTACCTATGCTTGAGAGGGGGCTCACAAAACGGTTCTGCATGAAGGTTATGTCATCGCTGAAGATGTCCAATTCACGAAACACATCGTCGATAAACCGTTTCAGGCTCTCGGTGTCGTGCTGGTCATCGATGCCGGCATGGTTGGTGGCTTTCACCACCTCACGGTGGGTTGACGGAGACTTGCGAAAATGCTCTTCCGAAACTTTCTCTTGTATCGACAACGGCAGGATCATCTTTCCTGTTATATCGCTCGTGTCGACATACTCTTTCAGGAATTTGAAATTTTGAGCTATAAGATTGCGGCTGCTTTCTGTATTGAAGTTATTCAACCCAAACGACACTTTTTCATATTTGTCATAATTGAAAAACTCGTGGTCACGAGGGTTATACATTTTTCGCCGGGCACGCAATTTTTCGACAAATGCCACTGCAGGATTGCCTTTCTTGACATATTTCGCGGTTTTGCGCACTATCACCTCATTGAGCATCACCGATGTGGGAACCATCTTGACATTCAGCTCGGTATACTTGCCAAGCGGAACTTTAAACTCCTTTGTTTGATACCCTACAACCATCACTCTCACCTTTTCAAAGTTCACACCTGTGATAATGGTGAAACCTCCTTGTTCGTTGGTCAAGGCACCAGTCTGAGAACCTATAAGAAAAACTTGAGCATAAGGCATGGCTTCTCCTGTCACCGAGTCGGTGACAACGCCCTTGATGTGGGTATACCCGTCTATTTCCTGACCCATCAAAGCAACAGGAAATGACACGACAAGCAACAACACTAACAGATATGCCTTAACTGTCTTAGCCATCGACAACCGCTACCCTATTTTCTTACCAACAGTGCCACGTTCTCAACATGATGAGTGTGGGGAAACATATCAACAGGCTGCACTGCCTCGACACGATACTTCGCATCAAGCATGGCAATATCACGGGCCTGGGTTGCAGGATTGCAACTCACATAGACAATGCGCTTGGGTTCTGCGTTCAATATCACCCGAACCACATCCTCATGCATGCCGGCGCGAGGTGGGTCTACTATCATCACATCGGGAATGCCGTGTTCGGCCACAAACTCTCCGGTAAGCACGTCTTTCATGTCTCCGGCATAGAACTTAGTATTCTCAATACCGTTTACTCGCGAGTTGAGCTTGGCATCTTCTATGGCTTCGGGTACATATTCTATTCCTATCACCTCACGGGCCTGACGCGACACAAAGTTGGCGATAGTGCCGGTGCCGGTATAAAGGTCATAGACAAGTTCGTTACCGGTAAGACCGGCAAAGCTGCGGGCTACCTTATAGAGCTCATAGGCCTGCTCACTATTGGTCTGATAGAACGACTTGGGACCCACTCTGAACTTCAAGCCCTCCATCTCCTCTTCAATGTAATCGCGACCGCTAAAGAGAACGAATTCCTGGTCAGCAAGAGAATCGTTGACCTTAAGATTTACCACATACATGAGCGATGTAATTTGAGGAAAGCGCTCTTTCAATGCTCCCATCACGTCATTGATAGCCTCGGCGTTGTCTTCGCTGAATACCACCACGAGCATTATCTCACCTGTGCTTGCAGTGCGAACCATCATCATGCGCATGAAACCCACATTATTGCGTATGTCATAATAAGTGTATCCGCGCTCCTGTGTGTAGTCTCTCAAGAATATGCGTATCTGGTTGCTGATGTCATCTTGAAGCCAGCATTTCTCGATGTTGAGCACCTTGTCAAAACCTCCGGGAATGTGAAAACCCACCGCATTACGGTTTGGAAACTCCACGCCACTCTGCATCTGCTCGGTTGTGAGCCAGCACTTATTGGAGAAAGTGAACTCCAACTTATTGCGATAGAAGGTGGTCTTCTTCGACCCGAGAATCGGCGAGATTTCGGGCAATGCCACCTTGGCAATGCGTTCAAGGGCATCGACAACTTGCTGCTGTTTGCATTGTAGTTGATACTTGTATGGAAGATGCTGCCACTTACAGCCACCGCACACTCCAAAATGCTGGCACATGGGGGCTACACGCATGTCGCTGGGCTTGACTAGCTCGTCTATCACGCCTTCGCAATAACTGTGTTTCTTGCGAGTGATTTTCACACGGGCAATATCGCCTGGCGCACCATAAGGAACAAAAACCACCATGTCGTTCCAGCGACCCAGGCTCTTTCCTTCAGCAGCCACTCCCGTTATCTCAAAGTCCTCAAGCAGAGGCAAGTTCTTCTTCTTTCCCACTGGTTATAATGCTTTTGTTGTTTTAATCTGCAAAATTAGGGAGAATTTTCCTAAAAAGCCACCCTTTAAGGGTAAAAAAACTCTCTTCACAAAAAGTGCTACACTGCAAAAGTTTGCCTGTTGCAGTAGAAAAAAAATGCATAAGAGTCTTACTAATCTTTCACAATCTAAAGAAAAAGCATTAATTTTGCATGTTTCAACTGATGAAATCACACATCATTTGAAAAAAAAACATATAGCAATTATTGTAACCTACATCTCATGATTTCATGTCAACAGACCAACAAACCATAAAAACCGTCACAACAAGTAACAGCTCCTTTCTAAGCCGCTCCGAGTGCAATATCATGCGTGGCTTTGCCATCCTTTTTATCATCATTGACAATATCACACATTTATACTCGGGAGTGTTCATGGACAGCGAGTTCATCTACTTATCGAAATCAGTCAAGGGGTTTGTAAACAACCTTATGCACCCCGATGCCATGCTGCCGTTTAATTTAATCTCTTTTTATTGTCCCTATGGCGTAATGTTGTTCATCTTCTTGAGCGGTTATTGCCTCACCCTGAAATACGAGAAAGGAAACGGACGCGGCACTTCATGCAAAGCTTTTATTGGCAATCACTACAAGAAGCTGTTCGTCATGCAGCTCAAGGGATTGGCACTTTTCTTGACTGTGCTTTTCATGTTTAACCCCAATGAGGTGATTCGCAATTCTATTGTGCTGCAATTCCTGCTTGTGGGAAATCTTAATCCTGACTGGTTGTGCAAGCCTGGGCCATATTGGTTCTTCGGCATGATTATGGAAATGTATGTTATCTATCGACTCATTATCTACAACAGGAAAGACTGGGTGGCTATTGCATTAACTGTATTCTCAATCGGAGTGATGGCTTGCTTCAGCCCCGAGAGTGCTACACTCAACTACCTGAGGGTAAACTGTTTCTTGGCAATATTACCCTTCTGCATGGGGGTGTTGGCGGCTCGTCACTTGAAAAGCAATTCCTTTTCCTTAAACAAAACAGGCATTTGCCTGGCATGGTTCGTTCTTGCGTTTGTCTTATTGACGGCCACAAAGTTCAATTTCTACAGCTGGCTCATAATGCCTGTCTTTGTCATCGTTACTGCCGTGACGCTCGTCAAACTGTTTTCAAAAGTAAAATTCTTTGACACAGTATTTGGATGGTTAGGTGCCATGTCGGGAGTGCTGTTTGTCGTTCATCCAACGGTTAGGGAATTCTTGATTGACCGCATGAACGACTATGGCCTCTACTATGGCATGCTCCTTGTCTATTTGCTTATCACTTTTGGACTATGCCTGATTCTTAAGCCGGCTTTCACAACCAATAAGAATGCAAATTAGAAATCTCTTTTTTACGCCTCAATGACCCCCTGAAGGTCGATGACGAACCTGCCATCCTCAGCTACGGCACGGCACCAAACGAGAAAAAGACACCCATTATGGATGTCTTTCTCTTTGTCGCGGAAAGAGAGGGAATTTATGTATTCCTCTTTTTTAGGCAACAATAACTGATTTTCAAATAGTTACATTTTTGATTTTTGCCGTTTTTGGTCGTTTTTCGCTTATTACCGTCCCTATATCGTCCCGGCACGAAGACCTTTTAACTCGC
>CAMJZF010000057.1 GCA_946410125.1 uncultured Prevotellaceae bacterium
AAACAATTCTCAACTCGCTTGTTATCAGGTGCTTGAGTGATGATAATGCAGAGATAAACATTCTTAGAGAACAAATTGACCAATGTGACAATGAACTACTTGAACTGATGCAACGCCGAATGTCTATTTCCAATGAGATTGGCATCCTTAAAAAAGACAAGAGGATTCAAGTGGTACAGAACGACAGATATGATGCAATCCTAAAGCAAATGACATTGCAAGCCAGTAAGATGGGGTTAAATCCTGATTTCATTAAAAAGATGATGGCTATAATTCATGAAGAATCGGTAAGGCAGCAAATTAGAATTATCAACCCTCAAAAGTAGACATAACAAGGTGTAAGTGCCCTATTTACCCTTATTTTAAGTATTTTTTACCCATTATTCTTTGCCGTATCAGTGATTTTTCGCAATTTTGCAAGTTATTTTAAAACAGTTATTATCTTAAGATGAATATTCGATTGACTATTGGGCAGTTGGCTTCGATGATTAATGGACAGGTAGAAGGAGATTCTGAAGCAGTCATCGACAACTACTCAAAGATAGAAGAAGCTACCGAAGGATGCTTGACCTTCTTGGCTAATCCAAAATACACTCACTATATCTATACAACTAAAGCCACTGCAGTATTGGTGCGTAAAGACTTTGTTCCAGAGCATACAATAACTGCTAATCTCATTAGGGTTGAAGATCCCTACGAAACTCTGGCACAACTGCTTAACATAGCAAACAGCCAGCGTCCAGAAAAACAAGGTATAGAGCAACCATCTTTCGTCGCACCTGATGTCGTGGTTCCTGATGATATTTACATTGGTGCCTTTTCATATATCAGCAATAACGTCAAGATTGGCAATAATGTTAAGATTTATCCACAGGTATATGTAGGAGACAATGTTACAATAGGTGACAACGTGATTTTATATCCTGGCGTGAAGATATATCATGGCTGCAAGATTGGCAATAATTGCATAATTCATGGAGGCGCAGTGATTGGTGCCGATGGATTTGGATTTGCTCCTAAAAAAGATGGTACCTACGAGAAAATTTCACAGATTGGTATTGTGGTTCTTGAAGATGATGTGGAAATAGGCTCTAACACAACCATCGACCGTGCCACTATGGGAGCTACCGTGATAAGGAAAGGTGCTAAACTTGACAATCTTATTCAGATAGCGCACAATGTTGAAATTGGTGAGAACACCGTTATGGCCGCTCAGGTGGGCGTTGCTGGATCTACAAAGATTGGAAAGCATAACATGGTTGGAGGACAAGTAGGCTTTGCTGGCCACATAACAGTAGGTGACAATAACGGCTTTGGTGCACAGTCGGGAATTCCCAATAGCGTTGGGAGCAATCAGCGCATTTTAGGAACCCCCGGAATAAATGCCTTAGAGTTTGCCCGTCAAAACGTATACTTTAAGCGCTTGCCCGAGATGACACAAGATATTAAGCGGTTGAAAAAACAAATTGAAGAAATAAAGAACGAAAAACTATAATATAATTTACATGAAACAACAAACTCTTAAGGCCGAATTCCGCGTGAACGGAAAAGGTCTTCATAGTGGTGTGAAGGTTGAAGCTATCTTCAAGCCAGCTTCAGAGAATACAGGTTATTTGTTTAAGAGGATTGACCTTGAGGGCTCTCCTGTCATAGAGGCTGTTGCCGAGAATGTTGTAGCAACTAACCGTGGCACTGTTTTGGGAAGCAAGTCAAATAAAGATATAAAAGTCGGTACTGTTGAACATGCATTAGCTGCATTGTATGCTGCCGGTATAGACAACTGTATTATTGAACTTGACGGTCCTGAGTTGCCAATCTTAGATGGCAGTGCCATAGAGTATTGTGAAAAGATAGAAGAAGTTGGCTTGATGGAGCAGAAAGCCGACAAGGAATTCTATGTAGTCAAGCAACGCATAAAAGTTGTAGATGAAAACTCGGGATCTTCACTCATCGTTCTTCCTGATGACGAATTCTCAATAGACACATTGATTGAGTTTGATTCCCCAGTCCTTAACAATCAATTTGCGTCATTAAACTCAATGGCACATTTTAAGGATGAGATTGCCGGAAGCCGGACATTTGTATTTGTAAGAGAAATAATGCCTCTTGTCCAGAACAACCTTATAAAAGGTGGAGATCTTGACAACGCTATTGTCATTTACGACCAAGAGATGTCACAGGAAGAGCTTGACAAGATTGCCGACATTGCCGGTGTTTCTCACACCGAGGTGGATAAGCTTGGATACCTAAACCATAAGCCTCTCACCCACCCCAATGAGCCAGCCCGTCACAAGTTGCTCGATGTTCTCGGAGATTTGGCACTGATTGGTCGTCCACTCAAAGGTCGCATTATAGCAACACGTCCAGGGCACACAATCAACACAAAGCTTTCTAATCAAATTCGTAAAGAGTTGAGATATCAAAATGTGCAGGCACCTCTTTACAATCCCAATACTCCACCAGTTATGGACATCAACCACATTCGTGAGTTGTTGCCTCACCGCTATCCCATGCAGCTTGTGGATAAAGTCATTGAGATAGGCGACAATTATATCGTTGGTATAAAGAATGTTACAAGTAATGAGCCATTCTTTCAAGGACATTTTCCCGAAGAGCCAGTGATGCCAGGTGTACTTCAGATTGAAGCGATGGCTCAAGTGGGCGGTTTGTTGGTACTTAATGGTGTTGACGAACCAGAACGTTATTCAACTTACTTCATGAAGATAGATAATGTAAAGTTCCGTCAGAAGGTTGTTCCTGGTGACACATTGATTTTTCACATATCATTCATGACTCCGCTGCGACGTGGTTGTGCTATTATGAAGGGGTACGCCTTTGTGGGTGAAAAAATTGTGAGCGAAGTGGAATTTATGGCTCAGATTATTAAGAACAAATAAAATAGTTTTATGATGAATATATCACCACTTGCTTGCATCAGCGAGAATGCCATGATAGGCAAGGACGTTAAAATTGGTCCATTTGTCACTATTGATGAAAATGTTGTTATTGGTGATGGAAGTGTTATTGATAGCAATGTAACCATTCACTCCGGAGCAAGAATCGGCAATAACTGTCACATTCATTCAGGAGCAGTAATCAGCGATATTCCTCAAGACCTTAAATTCAAGGGCGAAGATAGCCTGGCTATCATTGGTGACAATACAACTATTCGTGAGTTTGTCACTATTCATCGAGGCACGGCGTCAAAGGGGAAGACTATTATAGGCGACAACTGTCTTATTATGGCCTATTGCCATGTTGCTCATGACTGTGTGCTCGGCAATAATGTAATCATGTCTAATACTGTTCAACTTGCAGGCGAAGTTGTTGTAGATGATTGGGCTGTAATTGGAGGAGGAGCTCTTATCCATCAGTTCACTAACATCGGAATGCATGTGATGATACAAGGCGGGACCCTTGTAAATAAAGACCTTCCACCATATATTATGGCCGGTCGATATCCCATGTCATACGAGCGTGTAAATTCTATAGGGCTTCATCGCCGCGGATTCACTAACGAGCAAATTAACAGCATTCAAGATGTATATCGCGTGTTATATATGTCGGGATTAAATACCAGCGATGCACTTGCCAAGGTTGTTGCTGAACTGCCACAGTCGCCTGAACGTGATGCGATAGTCGACTTTGTCAAGAATTCAAAACGAGGTATCGTAAGAATGGGAATTTAAAACAGCTTTTAAAGAACATGCAAATTGAGGGAGATACAAAAAAGTGTCTCGCTCTTTGTTATTATATGGAATATACTTGGTTACAAATCGTCGATTTTATTACTTCCAATAACATAATAGATTCGACTGAGTATTTTCTTTACATCCTCATTGTGAGGCATAAGCTTGTAGCACTTTTCAAGATAAGGCAAAGCCTCATCATAAAGCTGTCTTGCCGATTGTGAGCGATGGTCGTCATTGCTAATGGCCTTGATATATAATGCATTGCCTAAATCAAATAGTCCCATAGCAATATCGGGATTAAGTTCAACGGCTTTGCGGTAATAAGGCAAGGCTTCATCATTACCTTTCTGAATGTCAATTAATCGACCTTTGAGACTGTAATATTCAGCTACAGTTGAATCGGCTTTGATAACTTCATCCAGCAAGCTATTAGCCTCATCATAATTTTTTGACTTGAGATAGTGATTAATCAATATCCTTACATAGCGAGGATCTTTTGAGCCAAGCCGGTCATGTGCCTCATGAGCGACACTCACAAGATAAATGGTGTCGCGCTGTTTAATCAAGGCATCTATCCATGTGTCATATAGTGCTTTTTTTCTATATCCCAAGTCACGAGCTTTGGCAAGTTGCATTACAGCCTTGTCATATTTCTTGTCTTGATAAGCGGCAAGCCCCTGAAAAAAACGGTTATATCCTATTATAGAATCATTTTCTTCAATTTTTTTCTTTTTTGCCCAATCGCTTTTGGCAGTTTCACAGTAAATGTCCCAAGCCCTATATGCATTGCTCCAATCTCCTGCAAGATAAAAGTCACCGGCCACAGCACTATAGTCAACCAAGTGATCTGTAATCTTATTCATAATATCCTGTGAATACTTAGTCTTTACTTTACATTTACCAGTTTTTTTGTCAATTACTGGTCGTCCTTTTTTGTCAAGCACCTTTATAGTGTCTTTTGATAAAGCAACCTGGAACTTGTCATACCCATTAATTAAAGCCATGCCTGCATCGGTCGACTTAACCTTCTCGCCGGCCGCCCTGTTATTCATCATTTTATCATAGATTGAGAAATGAATTTTTCCCGCAATCCACCACGCTTCGGCTTTGTCTTTAGTCTCGTTGTTTTCGAGAGCTTTATTGATTTTTTTCAGTGAGTTATTATAATTATCTATTGTAAGTGTCAACCCGCTGATTTCCTTTTTTACTTCATTAATAACACGCTGCTGAGCATTTATTAAGGTATTGCTCAGCAAAAGCAGAATCAAAAAAAGCGTGTCTTTTCTCATAATTTTATTTTTTAAACGCTGTGCACAACACATTTATATGTCATGCACAGCGTTAATTATAATCTATTAAAAAAATGATTATTTTAATAGGTCAAGCTTATACTCAATATCTTCTACGAAACGAGAGATTTGTGTGTTAGTTTTTTGAGTATCAAGCTCCTGAGCTTTCTTGAACAAAGGAAGTGCTTCATTGTAAAGAGGAACCAATTTGGGAGCAAGCTCAGCATTTGTTGCTTTGGGGTTACTCTCAATAATTTTCTCGGCTTTTTCATAAATTACACGACCAAGATCGTAGAAACCGTTGGCAAATGTCGGGTCAATCTCGGTAGCTTTTTTATAATAGTTTTCGGCAGCGAGTATACCATCCTTTTGCTCTACAACAAAACCTTTCATATCCTGAAAAAGAGCAACGTTAGGATCATTAGCTATGATTTGGTCAATGCATGCATTAGCTTCATCAAATTTTTTGTTGTCGCAGAAACCTTGAATAACGTTGGCAAGGCTTAAATTTCTGAAATCGCTTACTTGATTTTGGTTATAACCATATTTCATAGCTGAGTTAAAAGCACTAAATGCTCCAGCATAATCTTTGATTTGGAATGCTGAGTAGCCTTCAAAAAATGCTACCTCACCCAGCATGTCGGGCTTAACGTCAACCTTTGCACCAAGAGGTGAGTGGATAACATTATTATAAAAGCGGAATGCTTTTACAGCCGACGCGTAATCATTGGCTTGAATATAGGTATTGCCAACATTGATGATGTCGTTGATGTGACCAGTAAGGATTGGAACAATTTCCTTAGAGTATTTGGTTTTATACTTCTGCATACCAGTCTTTTTATCAATCTTGGGACTTCCGTCTTTGTTAGTCTCAAAAACGGTGTCGAGGGGCAATGCCTTCTGTAGCAACTCAAATCCATTCATCAATAATGTAGCCCTCTCGCCTGCTGTTGGGTCGGGAGCATCTTGATTTTGCTGATGGGCAATAAAATATTCGCCAATGAGTTTATCATATTTGTCAAAAGCAGCTTTACCTTCCTTGAACAAGTCTTCAGCTGTTTGAGCCTTTGCTCCCATCACCATCAGTGATGCGCAAGCAACAAATAAGAAAATCTTTTTCATGATTTTGTAAAATGTTTATTGTTACTAATAATATTGATTATTCGATATTTAAATTACTTATCGGGTTCCTCAAATGGCAAAGTACCTTCTTCGGTTCCCTGGTCATAAGACTGAGAATTCTCATTTTCGTTTAATTCATCAAGCTTATTTTCCACATTTTGGGCATCTTGCTCAAATTGGATGTCTTGCTGCAGACCTTCGCCATCAGGAATGTATTCCTCAATCTTCTCTGGGTCGGTGTCGACCTTGCATACCGATGCAATCTCATCATTCTTTTTCTCAAGATTAATTAGTCTAACGCCTTGCGTAGCACGTCCTTGAACCCTTAAGTCTGAGACCTTTAGACGAATAGTGATTCCCGACTTGTTTATGATTACAATGTCATTGCTGTCATTCACATTGCGTATAGCAATAAGCTTGCCGGTTTTATCGGTAATGTTGATGGTCTTTACACCTTTGGCGCCACGGTTGGTAACTCGGTAATCGTCCAGTTTTGAACGTTTACCCATACCCTGTTCCGAAAGAACAAGTACATCATCCTGTGCCGATGCACGCATGCAAATCATGCCAACGACAGCATCGTCACCGCCATCAAGAGTCATACCTTTAACACCAGTGGCAGTACGTCCCATGGCTCGTACCTTTGTTTCAGAGAAACGTATAGCTCGTCCGTTGCGGTTGGCGAGAACAATTTCGCTGTCACCTTCGGTGAGAACTGCACCAATCAGCTGGTCATCCTCACGTATGTTGAGAGCATTAACGCCATTGACACGTGGGCGAGAGAACTCTGACAGTCGTGTTCTCTTGACGATGCCATTCTTAGTGCCAAAGACAATATAGTGGTTTTGGTTGTATTCTGGATCTTTAAGATTTGTCGCACGTATAAACGCATAGATGCGATTCTCTGGACCTAAGTTAAGAAGATTTTGAATAGCCCTGCCCTTAGAGTTCTTGGCTCCTTCTGGAATCTCAAACACACGCAGCCAGTAGCAACGTCCCAATGCAGTAAAGAAGAGCATATAGTTGTGGTTGGTGGCCTCATAGATGTACTCAATAAAGTCTTCATCACGAGTTGCACTACCCTTGGCTCCCACTCCACCACGATTTTGTGTGCGATATTCACTTAATGGAGTGCGCTTAATATAACCGAAATGAGAGATAGTGATAATCATTGGGTCATCGGGATAGAAGTCTTCGGCATTCATCTCCTCGGCGGCATACTCGATTTGAGTGCGACGTTCATCGCCAAACTTATCACGTACCTCAATCAGTTCATCTTCTATAACCTTTCGGCACACATCAGGATTCGTCAAAATTTCCTCAAGGTGCTCAATAGTCTTCAACAACTCTTCCATCTCGGCATGAAGTTTATCTTGCTCAAGATTAGTTAGTTGACGCAGACGCATTTCTACAATAGCACGAGTCTGAATGTCATCAAGGTTGAAACGCTCACCTAAGCGCTGACGTGCCTCATCGGTGGTCTTGCTGCTGCGAATGATATGAATTACTTCATCAATATTATCACTGGCAATAATCAATCCTTCAAGGATGTGGGCACGCTCTTTAGCCTTCTTTAGCTCATATTCAGTGCGACGTATTACCACTTCATGACGATGCTCAAGGAAGTAGTGCAACAAGTCTTTCAGTGTTACGGTCTGTGGACGACCATTAACGAGACAAACATTATTCACACTAAATGATGACTGTAATTCGGTCATCTTATACAGCTTGTTGAGTAGCACATTTGCATTGAAGTCTTTCTTCACGTCAATCACGATGCGCATACCATGACGGTCGCTCTCATCATTGATGTTGGAAATGCCTTCGATGCGCTTGTCTTCAACCAGCGAAGCAATATTCTCAATAAGCTCGCGCTTGTTGACATTGTAAGGAATCTCGGTAACTACAATCTTATCGTGACCATTCTCAGTCTCAATCTCGGCCTTCGACCTGATAATAATGCGGCCTTTTCCTGTTTCAAATGCATCACGCACACCCTGATAACCATGTATGATTCCACCTGTAGGGAAATCGGGGGCTATAATGTGTTTCATCAGCCCGTCGGTGTCGATGTTGGGATTCTCAAGCATTGCCAGACATGCGTTAATCGACTCAGTCAAGTTGTGAGGTGCCATGTTGGTTGCCATACCTACTGCGATACCAGACCCACCGTTAACCAGCAAGTTAGGGAAGCGAGTTGGTAACACTTCGGGTTCCTCAAGTGTGTTGTCAAAGTTTGGCACGAAGTTCACAGTGTCTTTGTCCATGTCACGCATCATCTCTTCTCCCATCTTGCCAAGACGTGCCTCAGTATAACGCATGGCTGCCGGACTGTCACCGTCGACTGAGCCAAAGTTTCCTTGACCGTCTACCAATGGATATCGCATTGCCCAGTCTTGAGCAAGTCGCACCATAGCAAGATAAACCGAAGAATCTCCATGTGGATGGTACTTACCAAGAACGTCACCCACGATACGTGCCGATTTCTTGTAGGGAGCATTAGAAAAGTTCCCAAGTTTCTCCATACCGAAAAGGACGCGCCTGTGAACCGGCTTGAAGCCGTCCCTTATATCAGGCAGCGCACGCGAAACTATAACCGACATTGAATAATCAATGTAGCTGGTCTTCATTTCGTTTTCGATATTGATGTCAATAATTCGATCGTTATTCATTACAATTGTTTATAAATAATACCTTGGCGAGCTGCAAATCCAGCGAAATATTGCCTCAATCCTCACAGGCACGCCATACACTTAATTTTAACTTACAAAGATAGTAATTTTATTGCAAATATCACACCTTTTTTAACCATTATTTTAAAAATACTTCGTTGATTATTTGCGTTTTTATTAAACAATACTCAATTCTTTAATTTACCACTTTCATTGGCACGAAAATTGCAAGTGATAAAATTTAATGTGATACAATTGAAAATGAAATATGATAAAACAAGAATTTAATATATTAAGTAATTTAGAGCTAAAGTCGCTAATCGATGAGCAACAATTGCCTATAATAGACGGAGTGGATTTTGCCAGCGATGAGGATGATGAAGACCTTGATGATGACATTGAGGCCAGCAATACGGGTACTGGTTCGGAAAGGGCAACCCAACGACGAAATGTCATAAAAAATGACAATGCGACACCAACAATCAACAAATATGGTAAAGATATTACCCGACAAGCGGCAAACAACGAGCTTGACCCTGTTGTGGGGCGAGAGCGAGAAATAGAGCGCATAGCTCAGATATTGAGCCGCCGTAAAAAGAACAATCCTGTTCTTATTGGTGAGCCAGGAGTTGGGAAATCGGCTATCGTTGAAGGGCTTGCACAACGCATTGTTGAGCGAAAAGTTGCACGTGGATTGCTTGATAAGCGCATCGTTGCCCTCGACATGGCTTCGGTTGTTGCCGGAACCAAATATCGCGGTCAATTTGAGGAACGTATAAAATCTATAATAGATGAGGCGTCTAAAGACGATGACGTCATACTCTTTATCGATGAAATTCACACAATAGTTGGAGCAGGAAATGCCAGTGGCTCAATGGATGCCGCCAACCTTCTCAAACCGGCTTTGGCACGTGGCGAAGTGCAATGCATTGGCGCTACCACACTTGATGAATACCGCAAAAACATCGAGAAAGACGGCGCTCTTGAACGTCGTTTCCAAAAAGTCATCGTTGATGCTTCGACTCCCGAAGAGACCATTGAGATTTTAAACAACATCAAGGATGCCTACGAGAAACATCATGGCGTGATTTATACACCCGAAGCCATCAGAGCCTGTGTGACTCTAACCGATAGATATGTGAGTGACCGAGCATTCCCCGACAAGGCGATTGATGCCTTGGATGAAGCAGGGTCGCGTGTACATATTTCAAAGATTGAGACACCTAAAGAAATTGAAGAACTGGAGAGACTGATTGCTGAGGCCCAGGAAAACAAACTCAAGGCTGTTCAGGCACAAAACTTTGAGAGTGCCGCCAATTACCGTGACCGTCAAGAAAAGCTAAAACTCGAACTGAATGATTTCAAGGCGAAATGGGAAGCCGAACTTGACAAGAAGCGTGAGACTGTTGATGAAAACGATATTGCTCAAGTTGTTGCAATGATGACCGGTGTGCCAGTGCAACGCATAGCACAGAGTGAAGGTATCAGACTGCTTGGCATGAACGATGAGATTAAATCTAAAATAATTGGTCAAGATGAGGCCATTGACAAGATTGCCAAGGCCATTCGACGCAACCGTGTGGGTCTGAAAGACCCCAATCGCCCTATAGGTTCATTTATGTTTTTAGGTCCTACCGGCGTGGGCAAGACTCTTCTTGCCAAGCGCCTCGCTGAATTCCTTTTCAACTCACCCGATGCCCTCATTCGCATTGACATGAGTGAATACATGGAGAAATTTAATGTGTCTCGTCTCGTTGGTGCACCTCCGGGCTATGTGGGATATGAAGAAGGTGGCCAGCTTACCGAGAAAGTGCGCCGTCGCCCCTACTCTGTAGTTCTTCTTGATGAGATTGAGAAGGCTCACCCCGATGTGTTTAACATGATGTTGCAGGTACTTGACGAGGGTGCTTTGACCGACAGCCTGGGACGAAAAGTGGATTTTAAGAACACTATCATCATAATGACTTCCAATATTGGTACACGTGAGCTTAAGGACTTTGGTGCTGGTGTGGGATTCAATACACAAGAACTGACTAAAGAGCGTTCCGACTCAGTGATTCGTAAAGCACTTAATCGCAGTTTCTCACCAGAATTCCTGAACCGTGTTGACGACATCATCACGTTCTCGAGCCTCAACAAAGACGACATTCTGAAGATTGTGGATATTGAACTTGAAATGTTCTACAAGCGTGTGCATGAACTTGGCCACAAATTGGTCATCACCGAAGCTGCCAAGCAATATGTAGCCGATAAGGGTTTTGACGTTCAATATGGTGCACGCCCACTCAAGCGAGCTATTCAAACCTATATCGAAGATCCAATGTCGGAGCTCTTGCTCAAGCACGAAGATGCATATGAAGCAACTATTACAATCGACGTGAAAGATAATGAGATTATTGCAGCAATGAATTAATGACATTATTTCACCACACAATAACAAAATGTCACACCAAGTTGGGTGTGGCATTTTTTTTGCATAATATCGTCACAGAAAATAAAGTAAACTATTTCACTTACAACTAACAACTAAGAACTAAAAACTAAAATAATATATATACTATGGCAAAAGGTTCTATTGGGGTAACTACTAACAACATATTCCCCGTAATTAAAAAATTCTTGTACAGCGATCATGAAATTTTCTTGCGTGAGCTTATTTCTAACGCAGTAGATGCAACACAAAAATTAAAAACCCTGGCTTCGGCTGGCGAGTTCAAAGGCGAGACCGAAGGCCTGAAAGTGAGTGTCTCAATCGACAAGAAAGCCGGAACTCTCACCGTGAGCGACAATGGCATTGGTATGACCGAGCAAGATGTAGACAAATACATCAATCAGATTGCATTCTCGGGTGCCGAGGATTTCCTTAATAAGTATAAAGACAATGCCAATGCTATCATTGGTCACTTTGGACTGGGCTTCTACTCTGCTTTCATGGTTGCAAAAAAGGTGGAGATTCGCACGCTTTCATGGGAGGATGGTGCAAAACCTGTTCTGTGGTCATGTGATGGCTCTCCTGAATATGAGATGACTGAATGCGATAAGGCTGAACGAGGCACCGACATTATTCTCTACATTGATGACGATGAAAAAGAATTCCTTGAACAGTCTCGCATCAATACCCTTCTAAACAAATATTGCAAGTTCATGCCAGTGCCTGTAGTGTTTGGCAAAGAACAAGAGTGGAAAGACGGCAAATATGTCGACACCGATAAAGACAAGGTGATTAATGACATAGAACCATTATGGGCTCGCAAGCCGAGTGACCTCAAGGACGAAGATTACATTAAGTTCTATCATTCAATACAACCAGCCCAAGATGACCCATTGTTCTGGATTCACCTTAACGTTGACTACCCATTTACTCTCACAGGCATATTGTATTTCCCAAAAATCAAGAATAACCTCGACATCCGCAAAGACCGTATTCAGCTCTATTGCAATCAAGTGTTTGTTACCGACAGTGTTGAAGGGGTAGTTCCTGAATTCATGATGTTGTTGCAGGGTGTAATCGACAGCCCCGACATTCCATTGAATGTGTCGCGTTCTTACTTGCAAGCCGACCGGAATGTTAAGAAAATTTCATCTTATATAACAAAGAAGGTGGCAAGCAGACTCGAGGAAATTGCAAAAACCGATGTCAAGGCGTTTGAGGAGAAATGGAACGACATCAAGATTTTCATTGAGTATGGTATGCTGAGTGATGAGAAGTTTAAGGATGCTGCAGCCAAGTTTGCTCTTCTTCAGAACACCGACGGCAAGTATTTCAAGTTTGATGAGTACAAAGATCTCATTAAAGGCAACCAGACCGACAAAGATGGAAACCTCATTTATCTATATGCTACCGACAAAGTAGAACAATACACCTACATCAAGGCTGCTCAAGACAAGGGGTATGACATCTTGCTCATGGATGGACAGCTCGACATTCCATTCGTTGGACTCATGGAGCAGATGAACGAAAAATCGCGTTTTGTACGTGTCGACAGTGATGTCGTTGACAATCTTGTGCGCAAGGAAGATAATAAGGAAGCCGAACTCTCTACCCAAGAAAGAGAAATCGCCACTACCCTATTCAAGTCGCAAATTCCTGAGATTGAAAAAAGTGAGTTTATGGTAACTTACGCAGCAATGTCGCCTACAGCTCAGCCTGTGGTAATCACTCAAAGTGAGTACATGCGACGCATGAAGGACATGTCGGTATTCCAGCCTGGAATGAGCTTCTATGGTGAGTTCCCTAACACTTATAATTTCACACTCAACACAAGCCATCCTGTTGTTAAGAAGGTGGTTGATCAGGCAGTGGCTGCAGTTAGTGATGAACTTAAACCTATCGACGATGAGCTCACTGCTACCAACGCAGTAATCAAGGCTATAAGAGACCTTGACAAGGACAACAAGGGCCTTCCCGAGGACAAGAAAGATGACCTCAAGAAAAACGAAGACAAAGCTAAGGCTTTGCGCGACAAGAAAGAAGAAATTGTTGCAAACTATGCAAAGGGGCAAGATACTGTTAAACAGCTCATCGATATAGCATTGCTTGGCAACGGCCTGCTAAAGGGTGAGGCTCTTAATGCTTTCCTGAAACGTTCGGTTGACTTGCTGTAACCAGTAAGGCTCATTTGTGGTTAATAACTTAAGAACACTTCAATACTAAAAAAGAACTGAGATAAATTGATTATTATCTCAGTTCTTTTTCTATCATTTCAACTTCGTGCCTGAATTTCTTCTCAATCGAGAGCCGCTGTTCTATCTGTTTGCATGCGTGAAGCACTGTTGCATGATCTCGATACAGCTTCTGCCCGATATTGGTCGACGACATTTGTGTCGTTTTCTTAGTCAGGTACATGACCAGTTGGCGAGCATCACTAATCTCACGTTTTCGACTTTTCCCATATAGCAGCTGTTGGTCTATATTGTAGAATCGTGAGACTGTTTCGGCAATCAATTCAAATGACAATTGCTTCTTGTTGATGTTGACTGTATTGCCAACTACTTTCTTTGCCAGCTCTATGTCAACTTCTTGATTCAGCATTGTAGCATGAGCAAGGAGAGCAACAACTATCCCTTCCAGGTCTCTCACGCTTTCAGTGACATTTTGTGCGATAAAATCAATAACCTCATCATCAAGCGACAGGCCATCTTGAGCAGCTTTCATCTTCAAAACTCCACGTCGCAACTCATAGTCGGGCTTGTAAAGCTCAACTGTCATGCCCCACTTGAAGCGGGAAATCAAGCGGGGTACCATTCCATCAAGGTCCGATGGGCGACAATCGCTCGACATGATAAGCTGCTTCTGGTTTTGGTGAAGATGATTGAAGATATGGAAGAATGCGTTTTGTGTACCACTCTTTCCTGCAAGTTCCTGAATATCATCAAGAATAAGAACGTCAATGCTCTGATAAAAGCTGATAAAATCATTGACCTTATTATTCTTTACAGCGGTAGTATATTGAAGCTCAAATATACGGGAAGTAGTGTACAACACGCGAGTGCGTGGGCGCAGTTCCTTAATCTTAATGCCTATTGCCTGTATAAGGTGTGTCTTTCCAACGGCAGTAGGGCCAAATACAAACATTGGGTTAAATGTCTTGCAATTGGGGTCAGTGGCTATCGCCATTCCCACACTCACGGCGAGCTTGTTGCTCATGCTTTGACAATAGTTCTCAAAGGTGTAGCGAGGATTGAGCTGTGGGTCAATGTCCTCCATCTCAACTGGAGCAAAGGGATTGGCAACTTTCTGATACTGCTTGTTGACACGGTTATTAAGCTTGGTGCTCGAGTTGTCGTGGGCAATGGTTACCGATGAGTCAGGAGTATCTTCTATTATATTATAATTGTAGAAGAGTTTTACATTATTGCCATATACCCGTCGCAATGTCGCACTAAACAAATCATAGAAGTTCTGCTCTATTTGCTGAACAAAGAACTGAGAAGGCAACTTAAGTGTGAGCTTATCGTCTTTGAAATCTACAGCAACAATAGGAGCAAACCAAGCATCAAATTGCTCAGCATCCAAATTGTCGCGAAGGATTTCGAGACACTTGTCCCACAATAGTATGTTTTGTTCTTTATTCATCTTCTTCATTTACCCTATTAGGCTTGTTTTAGCAGTACAAATTTCGTGGCATTTTTTCGAAAAAAAAAATCGAAAAAAATTTGCTTTTTTAAAATTTATTATAATTATTCTAATTATCAGCAATTTATCAAAAGAACTATCGTTGTGTGCCATCAAAAAGTCACAGAATTCTATATTTCAATCAATTATAGAAACACATTGATTGGAATTGATAAATGTGTGATAATAATCCCGCAGGCAATTTGCTTTATTGATTGACTTTTGTGCCTGCAACAAAAAAAATAAATAAAATATTATTTGGAATTATTCCAAACAAGCATCTACATGAATGCTCTGTTAATTTTAGAAAACTTTAATGGTGATGTAGCGTTTTGGATTGGCTTTTATATCATTCAACAACGAGTCAAGACTTACGATGGCACCATTGGCGTTGTCATATAACTGC
>CAMJZF010000058.1 GCA_946410125.1 uncultured Prevotellaceae bacterium
TTATTGCGGTAAGGAATATTTTGATTACTTTTGCAGCGTTTTTTTGGATAATGTTATCAAGTTAGCTGTAATATAGAGTAATGAAGGCAAAAGTAATTGTGGGATTCATCTTTGGAGTGCTGGCGCTCTTGGCGCTGGTATGCTGGATTTTCCCTGAGGATGGCATTAAGATTGGAAATGTGACACTGGAATTTCCAACCTTGCATGAGGTGCTTGCGGTAGAACACGAGGAAGCCGCCGACACTGCCAATGCCGTTCCCACCGACCCCGATGAACTATTTGCTTTTCAACTCAAGAACATGAGCACCGACGACCAGCGGGCGTTTATGGAGTTTTGCCAGTCCAATCCCGCGCGTTTCCACATGCCCGACAGCGACCTGACCTACTTTGATGCCTTGTTTGAGGCGATGGAGAATGCCAAGGCGGAGCCGATGCGCATTTTACATTACGGTGACTCGCAGATTGAAGCCGACCGCATTTCCATGGGATTGCGAGAGCGCTTTCAGACGGCTTTTGGCGGCTCGGGAGTGGGCATTGTGCCTGCGGTGCAGAGTGTGGGCACTCTCACGTTGATTCAGGGCAGCCCCAAGTTGCCGCACTACTTTGCCTACAACATGGGCGACCACCTGTCCAATGGCCGCTATGGCGTGATAGCCCAGGTGGCAAAATTGAGCGGAGCGGCAACTTTCAGTTTCCGTTCCAGCGAAATGGATGGTGTGCCTCATTCCAAGACATTCTCTAAGGTGACGATGGTGTGCAGTGGCACCGGAACGGCAAGCGCCAATGCCGGCGGCATGACTGTTGAGATGCGTGATGCCTCGATAACCGGTGGCGAAGTGAAGTTCTTGACCGCCGCCCTTGGCTCTCCCGTGAAAAAAGTCTCGGTCAGTGCCCGTGGCAACATGGAGGTGTTTGGCTTCATGCTCGACGGCAACGATGGCATTTCGGTCGACAATGTGCCCATGAGAGGCTGCTCAGGAACTGTGTTTACCCAAATCTCGCGTAAAACACTGGAGCCTTACTTCAAGCATAACAAGATAGGGCTTATTATCCTGCAGTATGGCGGTAATTCGGTACCCTACATGAAACGCGAGAAGCAGATGCGCGGCTACAAGCAAAGCCTTATTGCTCAGGTCAACCTCTTCAAGGAAATGTCGCCCGACTCAAAGATTCTCTTCATTGGGCCTGCCGACATGTCGACCAATGTTAAAGGCAAGAAGCAAACCTATCAGCAACTGGAATCGACTATAAAAATACTTGAGGAGGTGTGCCACGAGACGGGCATTGCATTCTGGAACCTTTATGAGGCAATGGGTGGGTACAACTCAATGCTCAGGTGGGTCGACGCCAATCTTGCAGGTAAAGATTATGTGCATTTCACCCGTGAGGGAGCCGGAAAGGTGTCGGACATGCTTTTCAACACCTACTTGATGTATTATCGCTTCTATTGCAAGCGATTGGGCAAGACTCCCAAGAATTTTGACACTCCACAACCTCAAAATCAGCAGGCAGCAAAATAAGGATAAACAGGAATGAAGATGTCGAGAGATATATATGGTCTTATTATTGCTGTTTCGCTCGCCTGTGGTGCTCATGGCACGGCACAGGCAAGGGACCTCTATGCCAGGGTCGACTCTTCTTATCGCTGTGTCGCCTATAACGAGGCAGGCCTGCATGTGTTTCGCAGCAGCAAAAAAGTGTTCTCGCCGGTCTTGAAGACGCTGAATAACATAATCACCAAGAACCGCGGCAGGATAAACATCTGGCACGTGGGGGGCAGCCATGTCCAGGCTGGCATGTTCAGCCACCGCGTGAGACGAAATTTCGCCAACAACGTTAATGGCGGTGTGGCAAGCCGGGCGTTGTTGTTCCCTTTCAAGCTTGCCGGCACTAATGGACCATCGGATTACAAGACAAGCAGCACCGGCAGTTGGTCAAAAGCCAAATGCCTTGAGCAATCACCAAGTTATAGCTTGGGAATGAGTGGCTTTGTGGCTGTGACTTCAAGCCCTGGCGCAAGCATTACGTTCTCGCTCTCGACCAGCGATGGCATTGACTGGAGCACTTCGCTGGTAACGGTGCTTGGCCGCAGCAATGGCGGGGCTGTGCCTTATATTGTGATAGGACAACGGGGAACCGATGGGGAGGAAGGCACCGAGACAACTGTTGAGGCATCGCAAGGCGATGACAGCAATGGATTCTATTTTGAGCTGCCTTATCCTGTAACTGAGTTTACTGTCAAGTTTCATGGCTTGGGAGGTGGTACCCGTTTTGAGTTCCGCGGAGCTGTTGCAATGAACGGCCTGGCGGGAGTTTCTTATTTCGCGTCAGGTGTTAATGGAGCTGCCACCTCGTCGTGGCTGCGTTGCTCCTTGCTCGAGCAGGACCTCAAGGCTGCACGCCCCGATGTGGTGGTCTTTGGAATTGGCATCAACGATGCTCACACCCCCAACTTTAACCGTGCCCGTTTTAAGAGTAAATACCAGGAGCTTGTCGACAGGATAAAGAGCGTTAATCCTGATTGCTTCTTTATATTTGTGACTAATAACGACTGCTACTTGCGCGGTAATGTGAATCCCAACACCCGCAACGTGGAGAAAGTCTTTATTGAGCTTGCCTTGGACAACGATGGTGCCGTTTGGGACCAGTATCGCGTCATGGGAGGCTATGGCGGGTCCAAGAAATGGGTGGCGGCAGGCCTTATGCAGAGTGACCACATTCATCTCACTCGCGCCGGTTATCAGCTGGTGGGTGACTTGCTCTACAATGCAATTATTGGAGAGTATTACAAATGGTGTGAACAAGTTAGACAACATTGATTGGTATGCAAGAGCTTTTTAATTACATATTATCGGTTTTTTCATTCGACCCTAACAGTCCATTGCTCTTCACGCAGTTCCATTTTTGGGCATTCTTTGCCCTGGTTTTTGCTGGATTTGCCTTGACTAAGAACCGTCGTCTGTTGCGCAACAGCTATCTGTTCTTTGTCAGTCTGTTGTTCTACTATAAGACCAGTGGGCTTTTTGTTGGACTGCTAATGCTGGTCACTTGCACCGATTTCTTTATTGCTCAAGCCATTCACGACAATAAGACCCAGTGGAAACGGCGGGCTTTGCTTGCCCTGAGCGTGACTATCGATTTGGGCATTTTGTGCTATTTTAAGTATGCCTATTTCTTTGCCGACATTGTTCATTCCATCTTTGGTTTCCAAATGACGGTGAGAAACGTGGCTGCAAGTGCGGGAAATGCCATTTTGGGTACCAGTTTCTTTGATGTGGACCGCATTATTCTGCCGGTGGGTATTTCGTTCTATACATTCCAGGTAATAAGCTATACAGCCGATGTTTATAAAGGGCTTATCAAGCCTGTTCGCAATATCCTGGATTTTGGCTTCTATGTTACCTTCTTCCCGCAGTTGGTGGCTGGCCCCATTGTCAAGGCGAGCGACTTTATTCCTCAGCTTTACAAGAAGTATAACTTGAGTCATCGCATGTTTGGTATTGCCGTTTTCTGGATCTTGAACGGCCTTGTCAAGAAGATTGTGCTCAGCGATTATCTGGCGGTAAACTTCATCGACCGTGTCTTTGACAATCCGCATCTGTTCTCAGGATTTGAAAACCTGATGTCGCTCTTTGTCTATTCGTTGCAGGTCTATGCCGACTTCTCGGGATATACCGACATTGCGATTGGCCTGTCGCTGCTGATGGGATTTCACTTGCCAATGAACTTCAATTCACCCTATAAGGCTTTGAATTGCAGTAATTTCTGGAAACGGTGGCACATATCGCTGTCGCGTTGGTTGCAGACCTATCTTTACATCCCGCTGGGTGGAAATCGCAATATTACCTTTGGCACCTATTTTTGGATAATAGTGATAACCCTGGCTGCACTGGTCCTGAGTGGAAGCTGGTGGCTCTCGCTTGGAGTGCTGTTGCTTGCCTCAATGGTGATTTACACCGCCTACCGTCATCCTGAGCGACGCAAGAAGATTTATGCCAACTTGAATGCGATGATTACAATGCTGCTTGGTGGTTTGTGGCATGGAGCGAGCCTGAACTTCGTGATTTGGGGTGGCCTCAATGGCGTGGGAATGGTAGTATATAAGTTCTGGCGCGACAATTCGCCACTGTGGCGCGTGTGTGTGTCGATGCTTGTTGTGCTGCTGCTTGTTGTGCTCATGTGGCTGGCACCAGCGGCTTTGTGGAACGTGCTCATTGTGTGTGCCGCTTTCATTGCCATAAGTGCTGTAATCAGGTGGCTCTATGCCAAGTACAATAAGCGTGAGCGCAATCTTAAGTGGCTTGCCAATAGCTGGGCAATTCTTGTTACCTTCACCTTCATTTCTTTCACTCGCTTGTTCTTCCGTTCAGGTTCCAACCTTGACCCAGCTACAGCCAACGAGGTGGCTTGGAAGACAGCCAAGTCGATGGTGCAGCAGATGGGTACGGCATGGGATGTGAATGTGCTCGACGTGCTTTGGGGCTATCACAATGTCTTCCTGCTGTTTGTGTTAGGTATGATAGTCCATTGGTTGCCGGTGAAAGTGAAGCGCCGTTATCGTCTCACCTTCGCCAGCTTGCCGTTGCCGGTGATGATGGTGGCGGTAGCAGTGGTGATATTCTTTGTCTATCAGTTTGTCACTGCCGAGATGCAGCCTTTCATCTACTTCCAGTTCTAAGCAATATTTGTGCAAGATTTCCGTTTTTAAGGTATGACAAATAAGTTACACTATATAATTGTTGCTATAGTGGCAATTGCTGCAATGGCATTTACAAGCTGTATCAGCGATGAGTTTTCAACAAGCACCGGCGATGTGCTCTCGTTCTCGACCGATACAGTGAAATTCGACACCGTGATAACACGTCAGGGCTCACCCACCAAGCAATTTTTGGTCTATAACAAGAGCAAGAAGATGCTTAACATTTCTTCTATCAGGGTGGCAGGCGAGAGCAATGGCCATTTCTTCCTTAATGTTGATGGAATGAAAGGTGATGAATTCCATGACGTTGAGGTCAGGGGCGAGGATAGTATATATGTCTTCGTCGAGAGCCGTCTTGACCCTACCAATCAGGACGAGCCTGAATACCTTGAAGACAATATCGAGTTTGTAACTAATGGGGTGACCCAAAAGGTCGCCGTTACTGCTTGGGGGCAGGATGTGATTATCCTCAATGACACTACACTTTCCTCTCCCACGCATCTCACGGCCAATAAGCCTTATCTTGTCTATGGAACACTCACGGTCGATACCTTGATTAATGTCACCATTGACCCGGGTGCCACCTTGCTATTCCATGATAAGGCAGCGATGATGGTCAAGGGGCGCCTCACCGCCCAGGGCACTCAGGACAAGCCTATCACCCTGCGCGGTGATCGTCTCGACCATGTTGTTGGTGAGATAGGCTATGACATAATGAGTGGTCAGTGGGATGGTGTCTATTTTAACTATGGCAGTTTTGGAAATGAACTGAGTTATGTGACAATGAGGGGTAACACTCATGGCATGCAGGTCTATTCCTACGATATGGGTGTTCGCTCGTTGCATCTCTTTAACTGTGTGTTACACAATGCTTCGCTTCTCACATTGCTTGGTGTAAACGCCTGGATCGATGCCGAGGGAACAGAGTTGAGTGACGCCGGCCTTGTTGTTGCCGACTTCCTGGGAGGTAAGTTGGGTTTTGTGAACTGTACGTTTGCCAACTATTATCTCTTTGCCGCCATTGAGGGCCCTATAATTAATCTCGAAACCGAATATGAGGGTGGCGAGCAGGCAGTCTTTGACGGACGTTTTGACAACTGCATTTTCTATGGCAATACCGGTGAGCTTAATATAAGTGCACTCGACGGGTTGAATGTGGTGATGCGCAATTGCCTGTTCAAGAGCAGTGGTGAAGACGATGCTTGTTTTATCAACTGCGTTTGGAAAGCCGACCCCAAGTTCTATACCGAGCGCGAGAAATATATTTTCGACTATCGCTTGCGTGACGGCAGTGACGCTATTGCCCGTGGCGACCGCTCGTTCTGTCCCGTTTCAGCTCGTTACGACCGCTATGGTGTTGACCGTTTTGCCAGCGATGGGCATGACATTGGAGCCTATGTGTGGGTGCCGGCACCGGTTGTTGAATAAATATGAAGAGAATCGGTAATAATGTCTCAAGCATCTTGCCCTTGTTGTATTAATTTCAAATTTTTTGATTACCGTAGCTTGTGGCAACAGTTTTGGGATAGACTTAATTAGTTTGGAATTCATTCGGCTCAGAGTGGTTAATTGGAATTTTTTATCCGCGGAATAACCACTTTTGATGATTTGATATGAAAAAATAGCCACTTAAAGGGATTACATATCCCGATAAGTGGCTATAATTTTGCAGTGGTAAAATGATGCTCACACGATAGGCTGATTAATGGTTCAAAAAAACAGTCTATTTTTATGAAACATCTATTGTCATGTGCCGCTTTGTTGGCGACAATGATTGCGGTAAATCCTTTTGGTGCTATGGCCGAAACGCCCACCAGTCGTGCTGATACAGCATCAACTCATCGCCGGCTCACCCTGGGCGGCTACGGTGAGGCGGTTGCCAGCCGTATGTTTTACAGTAACAATTATAAGCGTTACACCGATGCCTCGCTTTACAAGAATGCTCCCTCGTTTGGTCAAGTAGATTTGCCTCACGTGGTTTTCTTCGTCGGCTATGACTTTGGTCGCGGCTGGTCAATTGGCAGTGAAATAGAGTTTGAGCATGGTGGCACCGAGAGCGCTATTGAGATTGAAGAAGAAGAAACTGGTGAATATGAGAAGGAAATTGAGCGAGGTGGCGAGGTGGCACTTGAACAATTTTGGGTGCAGAAGTCGTTCAGTCCTGCTTTGAACATCCGTGCCGGGCACATCATCGTTCCCGTTGGCGGCACTAATGCCGCTCATGAACCCGACAAGTTTTTCACGGTCTATCGTCCTGAGGGAGAGAATACCATCTTGCCATGCACTTGGCACGAGACTGGTGTGAGTGTGTGGGGGCGTAGTGGCGATTGGCGCTACGAGGGCATGGTTATTGCCGGCCTTGACGGTGACCGCTTCAACAACAAGAATTGGATACATGGCGGTGCCGGGAGTCCTTTTGAATTTAAGATGGCTACTGCTATTGCAGGCGCAGCCCGCATCGATAATTATTCGGTCAACGGATTGCGTATGAGCCTCAGCGGGTATGTGGGTAACAGCGGTTGCAACACTCTCAATTCATCAGGAAAATATGAAGACATCAAGGCTACTGTTACTATAGCCGCCTTTGATTTCCACTACGACAATTACAACATTGTGGCACGTGGCAATTTCGACTATGGTTTTTTGAGTAATTCGCTGGAACTGTCGATGGCCAACAAGGCAAGCCGCAAAGATTCTCCTTCGCCCAAAAACAATGTCGCTAAAAACGCCATCGCCATGGGCGTCGAGGTGGGCTACGACCTTGCAAGTTTCATGTCGCCATTGCACTCCCGTGGTCAGAAGCTTTATCTGTTTGGGCGCTACGATTACTACGATGCCATGTATCGCACCGTAGAGAACATGACTAAGGAAGAAGAGTGGGGCAGGCAAAAAATCACTTTCGGATTCAACTATTTCCCTATCAAGCAAATTGTGGTGAAGGGCGAATGGAGCTATCGCATCTTCAAATCGCAATTTAACAATGAACCCACCCTAAGCTTGGGCGTGGGTTATTACGGATTGTTTAAACTTTAATAAAAATAAATAAACTCAAAAAAAATGAAGATTAAAGATTTTTTTAAAAGAGTACTACCGCTGGTAGTTGTAGCTTTTGCTATAATGTCGTGTAGCGACAGCAAGAGCGACGAACCTGATGCAATTGACACACAGAAGAAAGCCATTCTTACTCAATATGTGAATGGTGTTGTGATTCCCACTTATCGCTCGCTGGCCGACCAGGCTCTTGAATTGAGCGACTTGTGTTCACAGTTGCGAAACAACCCCTCGCAGGATTTGGTGCAACAAGCTTGCGACAAGTGGATTGAAGCGCGCAAGTATTGGGAATTGAGCGAGGCATTCCTTTTTGGCGCAGCAGCCGATTATTACATCGACCCGCACATCGACTCGTGGCCACTGCAAAAAAATCAGCTCGATAACGTGCTGGCCAATTCTACGCTGATAGCCGAACTCGATGAGGAAGGCGCGTCGGCCGATGGCTTTGCCACACTGGGCTATGGCTTGCTGGGATTTCATGCGGTGGAATACGTGCTCTTCCGCGACGGACATGCGCGTAACGTGACCGACATTACCGAGAATGAACTGATTTATAACGCAGCTGTTGCCGAGGACTTGGCATGGCAGACCATAAGACTCGAAGCCGCATGGGCAGGCTTTGACAATGTGTCGTCTGCTAAGCGTGCAATCCTCAGTGAAGCAGAACTTGAGCCGGGCACTAACTACGGCGAGCAGATGATTAACGCTGGCCTGGCAGGCAATTCGGCTTACAAAACACAACTCGATGCTATGATTCAGATTCTGCAAGGAGCAAGCGACATCAGCGATGAGGTGGCTAACACAAAGATTACCGACCCTGTCAACTCAGGCAATGTGCTTGACGTGGAGTCATGGTATAGCTGGAACTCTATCGCCGACTTTACCGACAACATGCGCAGTGTGCGCAATGTCTACTATGGCAGTCTCGACGGTAGGGTTAACAGTAATTCCATCGCTGCCTACCTCAACAAGAACAACCCTACGCTCGACAACAACATTCGTGCGGCTATTGATGAGGCCATTAACACCGTGGCTGCTATGCCCGCTCCATTCCGAAATCACCTCACTAAGGCCGAAACACAAGCTGCAGTTGATGCTTGCAATAAGTGTATGGAACAAATCGACGCCGCTGTAGAAGCATTACAATAACACATGTTTAAATCTTAATAATCTTAAAATGAAACGAATAATTTTTATTATGCCACTCGCCATGGCTGCTATGTTGGCGCTGACTTCATGCAGCGACAATAATAGCGACATTCCCACTCCCAGTGGCAATCTGCCCGACGAGTATTACACCGGTGGCAAGCTGGGCACCACGTTCAACACTACCGCATCGGCCTATGAGCAATTCACCGCATCGGTCGAGAATCAAGGACTTGTGGCTTCGTTCAAGCGTGGTGAGCGAATCTTTGAATCCCCCTTCGACACCGACATTGACGCGCAAACTCCCATGCGTGGCTTAGGTCCGTTATGGGTGCGCTCGAGCTGTCTGGCATGCCATCCAGGTTATGGGCACGGTGCACGTCAAAACTCATATAATGCCAACAACATCGGCAATGGATATCTGCTTGTACTCACCGATGAAAATGACACTTATTTGTCATCGCTCACCGGTATGCCACAAACTCAAGCTGCACAGCCGTTTAAAGCTCCTATCGATGAGCGTAAAATTAATATCTCCTGGCTCCCCTACACCGATGAGTGGGGTAACACTTTCCCCGATGGTGAAAAATATGAGCTCATTTATCCCGAGGTTACCATTCCACAAGATGCATTCTATGTGCCACTGCAAGTGGGTGGAAAGAATATTGCGTACAGCCAGCTGCGTGTGCGCCTGGAAAGCACAATCGGTATTTATGGCACGGGATTGCTCGATGCTATCGATGAGGACGACATTCGTGCTCAATATCTTCAAGAGGAACAAGCCGGCGCTAAACTTAATCCCGCAATTTGGAGCAATGGCGATTTCGTGAGCTACTACTCCAACTCATTGCAGGGTGATGGTACAAAGTATGTACGCCGTTTTACCTATGCGTTGTCGCGCGGACCGCTACAGGATGCCGCCGGAGCTAACGCAATATGGAATATCACCAACGTAACGCGTAGCGACCGCCGCTATCACTACATGACCGCTGCTTACGCTACTGTGGCATCGAAAGACCCCGATGTGCAGAGCCGTTTCTATGACTACTATCCGGCATGGAATAAGACAGGCAATGTCGAAACCGACATATATAATTACCTAATGGCTACGGACCTGCCAAACGAGATGACCGATCAGGAGTACATCGACCTGATGGTGTGGCATCGCGGACTGGCGGTGCCTGCGGCACGTGATGTCGAGAGTGCCGATTTCCAACGAGGAAAACAATTGTTCACCGAACTGGGATGCGCCACTTGCCATCGCCCGTCGTGGACCACAGGCGATGACATAATTGTTGACCCTGCAAAATTCTTCACCGGTAGCCGCGCCAATTTGCTTCCACGCTATCCACACCAAACGATTTGGCCATATAGCGACATGGTGCAACATCGATTATTTATGAAAAACGATATTCGCACGGGGTGGTGTCGCACTACACCTCTGTGGGGACGTGGGCTAAGTGCCAAGTGTACCGGTGCCGATGACCGCTTGCACGACTGTCGCGCCCGTAACGTCATTGAAGCAATCATGTGGCATGGGGCGGCAAACAGTGATGCCCGCTTCACAGTGGAGAAATTCCGCAAATTGGAAAAGAGCGATCGTGACGCAGTAGTGAAATTTATCAACTCGATTTGATGCGACGACTTTCACAAGCAGTACTTTGGTCAATTATAATAATGATAGGCTGGCTCGCCACAGCTACCATAGTTGAAAAACTCTATGGCAGCGCCGTGGCGAGCACGGTCGTTTATCATTCATGGCTCTTTGTTGGGTTGTGGACAACGATTGCCGTGCTGGGGCTATGGCTCTGCATTAGGCGTAAATTATATCTCAAGCCTGCTGTTTTTACTATACATCTCGCCTTGCTGCTCATTTTGCTCGGTGCGGCGACAACATGGATGTTTGCGACCGAGGGAAAGATTTACCTTGAAGAGGGGAATCCTGTAAGCACATTTGAATTGAATGATGGTACCAAGGGTGAGCTTCCTTTTACTGTGGAGCTCGAGAAATTTGAGATGCAATTTTATGCCGGGACACAGACTCCGTCGGCTTTTCTGGCGTCATTGGTTTTTAGCGATGGGCAAGAAGCCGATACCCGATGCGAAGTATCGCTCAGCCACATTGCTACATTCCACGGCTATCGGTTTTGCCTGTCTGGCTTCGGCGAAAATGGGCAAGGTGCTGTATTGAAGTTAACCAACGACCCGATTGGCTACAGCGTCACGCACTTAGGCTATATCATGCTGTTGCTTGGGTTCATTGGTTACATGCTAAGTCGTTCCACGCGTTATAGGGCAATTCTCAGGAGCCTGTCGTTGAGGTATGCCACTATAGTTGCCGTCGTCCTGCTGCCACAAGGCTTGCTGGCTACGCCACGTGCGTTGCCCAAGGATGTAGCCGACGATTTCGGAAAGCTATATGTCCTTCACAATGAGAGAATTTGCCCACTTGAAACAATGGCTCGTGACGTGACGTTGAAACTCTATGGACGCACTTCCTATAAGGGTCTTGACGCCTGTCAAGTGGCGACTGGGTGGCTGTTTTACTACGATGATTGGGCCGAAGAGCCCATGATTAAGGTGAAAAGCGGGCAAGTGCAACAAATGCTCGGCTCCGATTCAAAATTTGTGTCGCTGAACGCATTTTATGACGACTCTCATTCCTACCGGCTCAGTCAAGCGATGCAGAACCCTACTAACGATGTGCTCGATGCAAATGAAAAATGCCAGGTAGCAATAGCACTGGCCTCGGGAAAGTTGTTCCGCATAATGCCTTTGCGACGAGGCAATAGTTTACAATGGTATGTCCCCGGTTCGCTCGACATCCCCGCAGATGTGGAAGAGGGACAGTGGGCATTTATGCGCAATGGTATGAATCTTTTCAACGAGTTTGTGGTAAAGAGCGATTGGGATAACGCTCACGTTTTTATCGACAAGTTGCATCGTTACCAAGAACGCGAGGGCAGGGAGATGTTGCCGTCGGGCACGCGCATCAAGGCCGAATTGCTCTATAATGATATTGAAACGACCTTGCCGAGCGCGATAATACTGATATTAACCGGGATTGTGGCTGTGACGCTCGTGGTGCGCAAGAGGTCGAGTGTGTTGCATGCTATTGTATTGGCGGTAATTATCATTGTGTTCTTATACCTCACTGCATTGATGGTTCTGCGCTGGATAGTGAGCGGTCACTTACCCATGAGCAACGGTTATGAGACTATGCAACTCATGGCATGGATGATGCTGTTGTTAACTCTGTTGTCATTCAGGCGCATGAGGATTTTTACGCCGATGGGTACACTGGCGGCGGGATTCACGCTGATGGTTGCCTCGTTCAGTGGGTCCAACCCTGCTATTACACCACTCATGCCGGTGCTTAACTCGCCGTGGCTGTGCCTGCACGTTATGGTTGTAATGCTGGCTTATGCCTTACTTGCCATCATGGCACTGAACTCCATCATGGCTCTATTTTATCGGCGCAATGCCGAGCTGGCTAAAACCTTGTTTCTGCTTGGGCAGGCATTGCTATTTCCCGCTGTGTTCCTGCTTGCAATAGGTATCTTTATTGGGGCAGTTTGGGCAGGTGTGTCGTGGGGCAGTTATTGGTCATGGGATCCCAAGGAAACCTGGGCTTTGATTACACTATTAATTTATGCAATGCCCATTCATGCTGCCAGCCTAAAGCGTTTTCAAAAGCCTGTGTTTTTCCATTTGTTCGTGATACTGGCATTCTTGAGCGTGATTTTCACCTATTGGGGAGTGAATAATCTGCTCGGTGGAATGCACAGCTACGCTTAAAGCTTACAACTCGTGACAGACTGTCGAGCATCATTTTACCATTTTATTGATCCTGTCGTTCGATGTCTGCACGAGTTGTTTTTTCAAGGAACATTTAGGATAGAAATGAATACTAATGAGAAACAACACAAAAAAACAGCCCGATTACATTCGAAGAATCGGGCTGTTTGCTTTTATTGCTGGGATTGGATCGGTTGCTGTTTTGACTTTCCCTTTCTTTTTTTCTTGGCATCCTTGGCATAGAGAGGGTTGGGCTTATGAAGCACATATTCGCTATAGTAGCTTATGATGAGAGTTGTAAGCGGCAATGCTATGATTAGTCCTACGAAGCCGAGCACAAATCCCCAAATTGATAAAGACAGGAACACTATTGCAGGATTAAGACCCATTTGTTGCTTCATGATGCTTGGAATGAGGATAAGGTCTTGAATTACCTGGCAGATGCAATAGGCGGCAAATGTCCACCCGAACAGATACCAGAAACTCTGTCCGGAGTCAACCGAAGCAACAAGGCATAGAAATGCGGCAAAGGGAAATGAAATAAGTTGCAGGTAAGGCACCATGTTCAGAACACCAATAAAGAGACCAAACACGATAGCCATGGGCAATCCTATTATTGAGAATTCAATGGCGAAGATAATTCCCACAAAAAACGACACCATGGCTTGCCCGCGGAAATAGCGGCTCATAGTTTGTTCTACATCACGCATGATTTTGAAGCTGATGCGGCGGTAGCGTGGTGGAACTGCTGCCTTGAAGCCATGAGTGATTTTATCATAGTCGAGTAGGATGAAGAACATATACATGAGCACCAGCAGCAATGTGACAATGCCAAGAATTGCACTCAATGTCCCACCCAACACGCTCCAAGTGCCGCTTGCCACGTTATTTATAAGGTTTATCCATTGCTCCTTAGTGAGCAGTTTTTGCCATTGATTCAAGTCAATGTTTTGCCTAAAAAAATCATGCACGGCGGCAGGGATGTGCGGTATCTTGAATGAAGTTTTGGCATAGTTGGCAAGCATCTTTGTCATGTCGCTTACTTCGCTTGCTATATAAGGTATGAGCCACCATAGCACAAGTGTAAATGCAGCAATGGCAATAACTATAGCGATAATTGATGCCAATGCACGACCCTTTAAATGAAGCACTTTCATAAGCCATTCAACAAGAGGGTTAAGCATATAGGCCAGCAGACCGCCAACCAAGAAAGGAAGCAGAATGCTGCTCAGGTAGTTGATGACATAAATGGCTGCTACAATGCTTATTATTGAAATAACAAGACGCGTGATGCGGTCAAGGTCATATCGCTTGCGGGTTTCTAAACTTTCCATAGTCGATTATTATTTTCTGCAAAAGTAGAATATTATTGTCTATTATCCAAAAAAATAGTGACATCAAAAATATTAATAAGAATTCGTTTATAACTTTTTTATTAATCTGTTTTGTTAAGTGGATGGTAATTATTACTTTTGTGAAATTATATTTTTTTGTCATGAAAAAGTTCCTATTTGTATTGCTTGCTGTAGGCATTGTGGCAATTGCCAGCGCCCAAGCTCCTTATGTGATTTATCCTATTCCACATCACCAGCAAGCTGCTGGGGGCACAGCAACTATAACCAATCAAGTCAATATAGTCGCCGAATTGGGAATTGACGAAGTTACCGTAAACCGTGCCAAGCAAGTGCTTGCTGAACATGGCTTTGAGCCTACAGTGAGAAAAACTGCAGTGAAAAACACTTCATGCCTGATGCTGGGAGTGAATGGTTCAAAAGGTGTTGCCGACAAATTTGTCTCCGCTCAGAAAATCAGCAGAGATGTTTTCTGTCAGCCAAAATACGACCGTCACATCTTGAATTTAACTGCCGAAAACGGTGTGGCACAAGTGGCGATAGTTGGTGAAAACACCGATGCTGTCTTCTGTGGGCTCGCTTCGTTGGAGCAGATGCTGGATCAGGTTGCAGGCAAGATGCCTTGCGTTACTATATATGACTATGCCGACGTGAAGAACCGCGGCATTATTGAGGGTTACTATGGCGTGCCTTATACTGCCGAGGTGACTAAAGACTTGTTTCGCTTTATGGCTCGTTATAAAATGAACACCTATATGTATGGAGCCAAGAGTGACCCTTACCACTCACGATATTGGGGGGAGCCTTACCCCACGTCAATAACCGACGAGCAGTTGCGAATAGGCTATCTCACCCAAGACATGATGCGCGACATCACAAGGGTGGCACATGATACTAAAGTTAATTTCATCTGGGCAATTCATCCAGGGAAGGCTTTTGCCAATCCCGATAAGAAGGATGTTTTAGAAAGAATAATGGCAAAGTTTGAGAGTATGCATAGTCTTGGCGTCAGGCAATTTGGTGTTTTTGTCGATGACGTTGGAGTTCCGAGCGATAAGGCCATTATGAAGCTTTGTGCCGATAATATAAGCACTTTGCAAGAGCGCATTGATGCACGCTGGAACAAGGCTGGAGCATTACCTGTCGACACGGTCAAACCGTTACACTACGTGCCTCAGCTATATGCTTATTCGTGGGTGAG
>CAMJZF010000059.1 GCA_946410125.1 uncultured Prevotellaceae bacterium
ATGCTGCATCTTCATAGCTCTGAAACAGGGTTAATATTTCTTCTCTTTTCATTAAGAAAATTCGTTAGTTGTTGTGGAGGGGTTGTGTGGTATAGGTACAAAGTTACTTATTTTTCCTTAATCCTAAAACTAAAAATAACAAAAAAGAGTGATAACCACTATCACTAACGCTAACATCATCACTTCGGCGATGCGGTTGATGCGCACGGCGCGGTGCATGTCGGCTGTGGTGAGATGACGGTCGTTCTCGCCTATGAAGGGCTTGTCGAAGAGTTCGCCAAAGTAGTAGTGTGGTCCGCCAAAGCGGCAATTGAGTGCGCCAGCGAGTGCAGCCTCGGGGTAACCGCTGTTAGGGCTGGCATGCTTGCGACCATTGCGCCACACAAACTTAAAGAGGCTCAACTTGCCAGAGGCGATGACCATAAGCGCGGCAGTTAATCGGGCAGGGATGAAGTTGGCAACATCGTCGATGCGGGCTGCCCAGCAGCCAAAGTCCTTGTAACGCTCGGTGCGATAGCCTATCATCGAGTCGAGGGTGTTCACCATCTTATAGGCAGCCATTCCGGGCACCCCCAGCACCGCAAGCCAGAACAGGGGTGCGATGACACCGTCGCTAAGGTTCTCGGCAAGGGTCTCGAGGGCTGCGGTGCGCACCTCCTGAGCCGTGAGCAGTGACGTGTCGCGCCCCACAATGCGAGCCACCTGCTTGCGTCCTGCCTCAAGCGACTCGTCAAGGGCGAGAAACACATTTCGCACCTCGCGAATAAGCGTTGTCCCAGCCAGGCAATAGAAAATGATGATGGTATTGAGCGCGCACCACAATATAGCGTTGGGAATAAGCTTCATTGCTCCCCACAGCACAAAGAATACAAGCAAGATGCAGGCAACGCTCATGAGGGCACCTTTTACCATGCGATGCTGCCCCTTGTTGAAGTGATGCTCGCCCCAGGAAATCATCTTGCCAAACCACACAATGGGATGCGGCAATCGCACCGGGTCGCCAAAGATGCGGTCGAGCAGGTAGCCAAGTAATAATGGCAATATGAAAATCAAGAATTTTTCCATAATGATGTAAATCTTTTGACGGCATCCACAAGAGCTTCATTCTCGCCTGGCGACTGAGCGGCAATGCGGAAATGGTGGGGCGTGAGCCCGGTGAAATTTGATGCATCACGAATCAAGATTCCATGCTCATGCGCCAAGAACTCCTTTAACTCGGCTGCTGTTGCCTGGGCTATGGTACACAAGAAGAAATTGGTCATGGTTTCATGAGCCTCAATGCCTTCAATCGCGTTGAGCATTGACCGCAAACGCTGGCTTTCGGCAAGATATTCCAGAAGGTTGGGAATGGCAGTCTTTTTTCGCGCCACAAGCCACTTGCCAGCTTCGAGCGACAAGGCATTGATGGCCCAGGGGCGATACTGCTCACGCAATTGCTTGATAATTGGTGCCGTGGCGGTGACATAGCCTAATCGCAGCCCCGGCACCGCATAGCGCTTGGTCATGGAGTGCAGCAAGATGATGTTGTCGCGTCTCACCACATCGGCAGGCTGCAGCAGTGGTTCAAGGGTATAATCTTCGTAGGACTGGTCAACAATGAGCAAGTGATAACGCTTGGCAAGGTCGAGAACTTGAGCTGGCTCCATCACGCTGCCGGTGGGGTTGTTGGGGTTGCACAGCCAGCATAGAGTGGCATCATCGCATTCTTGATAACCAAACACCCGGCAAGCATCTTCATACTCGCTAAACGTGGGTGTCATCACCTTGCAGGTGCCCAAGGAGCGAAAGCTCTGTGCAATAAGGTAAATAGCATCGACCGCACCGCTGGTCACGAGCACCTCGCTTGGGTCGATACCGCACTCGTGGGCAATCATTGCCTCAAGCGATGCGCCCGACGGCTCGGGATAGCTGCTCACCACCTGCATGCACGTGCTCAAGTGGGTGTAAAGTGGGCTCAAGTCGATTCCTGTGTAGATGTTGGAACTGAAGTTCATCTTGATGCCCGAATATTTGTACAGGTCGTCGCCGTGTCCGTTAATCATCGCTTGTGAGTATTTTATAAATTTGCTCCATGTCGACGTGTTGCCGAACATGAGCAGCAAGTTTGTCGTATTGCGCTTCTTTAAACTCTTGATAATTGAAACTCTCTTCGCCCTTGTTTAGCTTTTCGCTGAAAGGCCGTAGCAGGAAGTCGACAAAGGGCGCGTTGTCGAAGATGCCGTGAACGTAGGTGCCCATGCACTTGCCATCGACCACATAGCCATCATCGCGACCGTCGTCAAGATGCAGTAGTGGCGATTGCTTGGCATTGCCATGAGGCACGGTTTCGCCCTGATGAATCTCGTATCCCTTGCCATACTGGCATGTGACCTGGCGGGTTTGTTTCTCCTCGGTTATGGTGGTGCTTGTGGGCAATAGCCCCAGGCCTGGCAAGCGTTCTATGTCGCCCTCAATGTGATTGGGGTCAAGAACCTCAACGCCCATCATCTGATAGCCACCGCAGATGCCCAGCACCGAAGCTCCCTCGCGATGAGCCCGCATTATAGCCTGAGCGCAACCGTTACGGCGCAGTTCGTAGAGGTCGTGCAAGGTCGACTTGGTGCCTGGCAGAATGATGATGTCGGCATTCTTCAGGTCCTCGGTGTTATTGGTGTAGAACAGGTGAACCCGTGGGTCGCGCTCAAGGGCATCAAAGTCGGTATAGTTTGACAAGTGCCTGAGCATGACCACAGCCACGTTCACTTTGCCCTGTTGCAGCTGCATCGACTTGCGGGCGAGTGCCACACTGTCTTCTTCCTCGATGTAGATGTCTTTGAAATAAGGGATTACGCCCAGCACCGGCACACCACAAATTTCTTGTAGCATGCGCCTGCCCTCGTCAAAGAGACGCATGTCGCCACGAAACTTGTTGATGATGATTCCCTTGATGAGACGGCGGTCCTCGGGGCGCTGCAACGCTATGCTGCCATAGACCGAAGCAAACACGCCGCCACGGTCGATGTCGCCCACAAGTACCACGTCGGCTCCGGCATGGCGGGCCATGGGGAGGTTAACAAGGTCGGTATCACGCAAGTTAATCTCCGACACACTGCCGGCACCTTCCATCACAATGGGGTTATAGCGCGATGCCAGGCGGTCGAAGGCAGCATTTACCTCGGCGCGGAAGTCGATGTCGCCCTGTGTGCCCCGGCGCCAATAGTCGTAGGCATTCTTGTTGCCAATGGGTTTGCCGTGTAACACCACTTGCGATGTGTGGTCGCTCTGTGGCTTGAGCAGCAACGGGTTCATGTCGGTGTGGCAGGGTATGCCGGCGGCTTCGGCCTGAACAGCCTGAGCGCGGCCTATCTCAAGCCCCTCGGGGGTGGCAAATGAGTTGAGTGCCATGTTCTGCGCCTTAAAGGGTGCCGGATTGTAGCCGTCTTGCATGAAAATGCGACAAAATGCGGCAGCTACCACGCTCTTTCCCACATCGCTGCCGGTGCCCACCATCATGAGAGGGTGTAAAGGTTTCTTATCGTTGCTCATTCTTTTTCGTTGGCTAATACAAACAGAAAGTCCGACAGTCGGTTCATCATCACAAGTATTGATTCGTCGAGAGGATACTGGCGATTTAGCGTCCACAATGTGCGCTCCACGGTACGTGCCTGGGTGCGGGCAAGGTGGATGAATGCAGCAAGCGTTGATCCGCTGCCTGGAACCACAAAGCCGCCCTTGTAGTCGGCTCGGTCAATTGCCTCTTCCAACTGCTGCGACAGTTGGGAGGCATGGAGTTCACGAGGATTAACGCTACCCTGTGGTGTGGCTATGTGGCTCATTACCACCATCAGTTCTCGCTGAACGGCATGTATGAGTTGAGCATTAGCCTCATCATCTTTAAGCATTGAGCGCACGATGCCTAAATGGGCATTCAATTGGTCAATAAACCCGTTGGCATTGATGCGAGGGTCGTCTTTGGCTACTCTCATGCCATCGCGCAGGCTTGTGGTGCCGTTATCTCCGGTTTTTGTGTAGATCTGTTTCATTTTATGTTGTAAAGATGGGTATAGCTTGCAAGCACGTTTTTGTAACGGATTACTGGCGTTGGTACAGGTTCACCCTTGGCATTCTCGACTTGTGCTGCCGATAGAGGTGCTTCGCCCATGAATTGCGTGTAATGGAACTCGTGGCCACGGTATTCCTTGCCGTCGAACATGAAACGACGATAGCCAAGCGATAGTTTGCGGTCGTCATGGCGAGCTGTGATAGTGTAAGGAAGCACTCCGCACATAGGGAACTCGCCCTCGTCGGTGACAATCTTGTCACACAAGTACATCATTCCGCCACACTCGGCAATAATGTGACCTCCGCGCTCGGCATAGTCCTTGATGGCGTGGCGAGTGGCTTCGGCTTTAACAAGTGCCTCAAGATGTTTCTCGGGATAACCGCCAGGCAGGTAAAGCTGCTCCACGTTGTCGAGGCATGGTACATCGGTTTCGGGGTCGAAGAAGTCTACATTTTCAAGAGAGTCGATAACTTCTTGATAGATAAACGAGAACGACTCGGCGTTTCGGGCTATTAAAGTTCGCTTAGTGCTGTGATTCTCATCACATTCTATATCATTGATTCTGCCTTGTGCATTATGAATTATGCATTGAGCATTATGCGTTGTGCATTCTAAAAGGCGTTGCCAGTTAACGTTTTGCTCAAGCAGTTCAACTAATTGTTTTTGTTCAGGGGCTTGGCTGAAATCAAGCCCCAAGTAGCGCGAACCCTGTTCGAGCGTTGTTTTCTTTGGAAGGTAGCCAAAGCACTCAACCTCAAGGTCATCGCACACTTGCTGCAGCATGGCTGCGTGACGGGGCGAGCCAACACGATTGAATATTACACCGGCAATGACCACATCGTCACGAAAGTGCAGGAACCCAGAGATGAGGGCCGCCATGGAGTAGGCTGCCGACTTGGCATCAACCACCAGCACTACAGGCACGCCAAGCACACGGGCTACCTCGGCCGACGAGCCGGCATCACGGTCGTAACCGTCGAAGAGACCCATCATGCCTTCAACCACTCGCACGTCGGCATCATGGCCGTAGTGGTCATATAGCCAACGTACATGCTCGGGCGTGGCCATGAAAGTGTCGAGATTGACGCTTGGCCGCCCACACACTGCTGTGTGGAATTTTGTGTCGATATAATCGGGGCCGCACTTAAACGCTTGAACCTTATAGCCTTTTGCCGTTAAAAGTGACATTAGTCCACGAGCAATTGTCGTCTTTCCCGAACCACTTGTTGGTGCCGCTATGAGAAAACCTTTAGCCATTTGTTACACATTTATTTCCAGACATAAAAATTAGAAATACTTGGTGATTTTCGCAGTGTCGAAGTTGTTGAGCTCGTTTATCATTCTCACTGCCGAGTCGATGATGGGGAATGCACACAGAGCACCGGTACCCTCGCCAAGTCGCAGACCTAAGTTGAGCAATGGTTTGGCGCCTACTATGTCGAGCATCTTGCGGTGCCCGCTCTCGTCGCCGCAGTGGGCGAAAATCATGTAGTCCTGAGCGGCAGGATATAGGCGAATGGCTGCGATGGCACATGCCGTCATGATAAAGCCGTCGACGAGCACCACCAGCCCTTGTTCGGCTGCACGCAACATAGCTCCGATGGCCGCTACCATCTCAAAGCCGCCAAAGTAGCGGATGGCGTTAAGGTCGCTTGGCTGCATTGTTGCATTGTAATGCTTCAAGGCCGCGTTAAGCACCTGGCGCTTGTGCTCAATGCCAGAGTTGCCAAGACCTGCTCCGGCACCAATGCACTCATCAAGCGGAATATTGCCAAAGATGCTCATCCACAGGCTCGAAGGCGAAGTATTGGCAATACCCATTTCGCCAACCGAAATAACCTCACATCCCTTTTTCACGCAGTCGTCAACGAGCTGGCATCCCACCTCTATAGTGCGGTTGAACTGCTCCTCGCTCATGGCAGGCTCGTGAAGGAAGTTGCGTGTGCCACGAGCAATCTTGCGGTCAATCACACCCTCCACGCCACTCAAGTCATAGTCAACTCCCACGTCAACGATGCTCAAGTCGAAGCCATGCTGACGGCAGAACATGTTCACACCCCCACCGCCACGGGTAAAGTTAATCATCTGCTGCCAAGTCACCTCACGAGGCGACACGCTCACGCCCTCGCGCTCAATACCATGATCACCGCCAAGCAGCAGGTGGCAAGGATGGTTCAGGCTGGGCGACATAGTGTGCTGGATAAGGCACACCTGCATTGCCAGCTCTTCCAATCGGCCAAGCGAACCTTTAGGCTTGTTGAGATGGTCTATTTTCTGCTGAATATTAGGGGCTATTGATTTATCGGTAGGATATATGTTAAACTGTCTCATTTTATTTTTACTGCTATTCCTGAAACCATTAGGATTACTTCGTTGGCACGGCTGGCGATGTACTGGTTCATCCATCCCTCAAGATCGGTGAACTGGCGTTGCACAGCGCTGTCGCTCACGCCGCCACTGCCTATTTCGTTAGTCACAAAGATGTAAGTAGCATCGTTCTTTGTAAAATTCTCAAATTCCTCCTTTACAACCTTGAGAGTCTCTTCAACATTCTGGTTCTCAAAGAAGAAATTGGTGAGCCACAGCGTCACACAATCAATCACGACCACACGCCCCATGAGGTTGTGACGGCTCAAGAATTTCTCTTCCTCGATGTTGGTCCATTGAGGCCCACGACGCTCCTGGTGGCGCCTTACTCGCTCGCCGAACTCCTCGTCCCAAATGTGGGCTGTTGCCACATACACCGGGTCGCTCGCAAGGCTCAACGCCAGTTCCTCGGCTTTCTTGCTCTTGCCTGAACGTTGACCACCTGTAATCAAAATAATCCTGCTCATTTCAAATTGTTATTTTCAAAATACCGCCATAAGGTGCCAGGTTGTCCCAAGCATCATCTTCGTTATAAATACCTGCATAAAGCCCTGCGCTGATTAGCACACCGCCATGCGCAAAAATCACAACTTTGTTGTAACCTTGTCCCTTCAATTCATCGAGAAATTGCGCCACACGCCGGTAAAGGTCGGGGAAACCCTCGCCGCCAGTAGTGGGCAAGTGCATATAGTCGGCATACCATTCATTGATGTATGGGTCCTCAATCTCGCCATAAAGCTGCATCTCCCAGTCGCCCATGTTCATTTCCATGAGGCGATTGTCCTGCTGGGCATGCGGAAAACCACAAAATGCCGCCAACTTGCGAGCACGAGTAAGAGGTGAGGTATAAGCCTTATCAAATGGCATAAACTGCTGCAACTCACTGAGCGTGGCCTGTGCCTCCTGCTCGAAAGTGTCACGCACCGGCACATCGGTCTGCCCGTAACACGTTCCCTGAGGGACATCTACACTTGTGTGTCTAACAAGAATTATTTCCATTTTATCCTACAAACAATAACGAACTTATAACGAGATATATCGACAACTCAACAAGCAAGCACACAGCACCGCAACAGTCGCCTGTGTAACCGCCTAACTTGCGCCTGATGACACGGTAAAGGAAGTACATCACAACACATGGCACAACCAAGACGAAATACCACCTTATCGATGTCAGCCAAAGCATTAACAGCATGGGCAACACTCCTTGCAGCGTCAGGCATATTGCTGCCGGAACGCTTATTTTGCGGTAAACAGTCTTGTTCTTGGCATCCTCTTCGCGACGAGCATAAGGTAACATTGTTATCAGTTGACATGACACCAGCTTGGCAAAGGGGTCGGCAGCCAGCACCGCCAGCACTGCCATGCGTGGCATCATGCTGTAGAGCGAGGTCCCAAGCAAAAGGATGTAAACAATAAGCCCTATCACTCCATAGGTGCCAATGTGAGAGTCCTTCATGATTGCAAGAATGCGCTCACGGCTTGTTCCGCCGCCAAAACCGTCGAAGAAATCGGCAAGTCCGTCTTCATGCAATGCCCCTGTAACGAGCAATCGCACGACGATTGCTATCACCACTGCCACTGGCCAAGGGAATGCCATGCTGCCCAAAAAGAGTGCTCCTGCCATGATGCCACCTGTGAGCCATCCGCTCAATGGCCAGTATTCCACCACAACTTTATAGCTGTCCTGTGGTGGCTGATAGATGCGCCAAAACGGCAAGCGAGTAAAAAAAATCAATGCCGCCCACAGGTTTTGATACCATCGAGAAATGTGCTTGTCGTTTTCCATTATATCATTTTTATGAAAAAATTACTCGAAATTAGTCTTGTGACGATGAAAGAGCACTGCAATGATGATAGGAGCCCCAATCAATGCGGTAACACTGTTGACAGGCATCGCACCCTCAAATCCAGGAGCACGTGCAATAAGGTTGCACACCAAGGCCAGCAATGCGCCACACAGTGCCGTGGCAGGCAACAACCGCCAGTGGTCGCTTGTGCGGAAAATTCCACGTGCGAGATGTGGGACAGCCATGCCAATGAACATGATAGGGCCACAATAGGCTGTCACCACAGCAACCAGCACACCCGAACAAATGATGCAGTAGGTGCGCATGCGCTTGACATTGACACCCAGGTTGGCCGCATAGCGGTCGCCCAGCAGCATGGCATTGAGCGGCTTGGCAAAAAGGAAACTCAGCGGAGTGAGAATGCACATGAGCACTACAAACAGCGTGAGATGGTTGCCAGAGACGCGCGAAAAAGACCCCAACCCCCAAACGACAAACGCCTTCACATCCTCCTCGGGACTAAGAAACTTCATTACACCAATGATTGCAGTGGCAAGGTAGCCAATCATCACGCCAATGATCAACAGCGTGACATTGCCTTTCACTACTCCCGAAATCCACACGATGAGCATCATCACCGCTATAGCGCCAACGATGGCTGCCAACGTAACGGCCGCGTCGCCAAGATAACCTAAAGTACTCAAAGCCACACCACCCAACTGCCCCGACAACAGAATCACAAATGCCACACCCAAGCTTGAACCATTAGAAATACCCAAAATCGAAGGTCCAGCCAGCGGGTTGTGGAAGATGGTTTGCATCATCAAGCCACTCACTGCAAGTCCTGCCCCGGCAGCAATGGCAGTGAGCACCTGCGGCAAACGAGAACTCAGGATTATGTTAGTCCAAATCTCCGACTCACTACCCTGCCCCATCAATATGCTGCAAATGCTGCTCACTGGAATCTTGACGGTTCCAATGAACAGGTTGACAATCACCATGACGATGATTCCAACTATGAGCGAGAGCATCAGGGGCAGCGTGCGTTTCATTTGAGCAGGCGGTAGAATGTGGGTTTATAGTCTTTTTCAACCAATTCAGGATGAAAAATGGCAATAAAGTCTTTAAGCAGGACATCGGGCTTGACAGGCTCAATCTCATAATAGGGAGTCTGCTTCATGTTGCAGTAAATCACCTTTTTCTCCTTGAAGGCCTTTAGCATCTCGTTGCGAGGCTCCGAAGCCTTAAGGGCATCGTAAGTAAACTCACCGTCAAAGCTGTTGAGAATGCGCCAATAGTCGGCATTGGCCGAAAGTGCATACATCTTTTCAAACTCCAGGTCTTCGCCCGATTCCTCATCATCGTTGATGACATAGGTTGCACCAGCATCGCGGAAGATTTGAGCCAAGTAGTTCTTGCCACCCACGGCATGCCAGTTGCCATAATGCATCTCGCCACTGGTCACGGTTGGGCGAGCGGCAACCTTTGAGGCTTTTTCCTTAAGGTTGTTGTAGCGGCTTTCGATGCCTGCAAAAATCTCGTTGGCTTCTTTCTCCTTGCCAATGAACATTCCCACAAACTTAATCCACTCGGCTTGTCCCAGTGGGTCGAGTTCCTTGTATCCAAGATGTGGAACAAGTGTGATGCCTGTTTCCTTGATCGACTCATAGCCACCACGCTTTGATGGCGAAATAAAAATCACATCGGGATTGGCTGCCATCACGAGTTCGTTGTCAAACTCACCCTCCATGCCTATCTTGACTATTTTACCATCCTTGACACGAGCTTTGATATCCTTGTCAAAGAGATTCTTGGTGCTGGTAATACCCTTAACCACATCATGAGCATCAAGAATTGTGAAATTCGACAGTTGAAGCGAGGTCATGCAGATTGTACTCTTGATGGGAACTTTTACCTTGGTATATCCCTCGGGAACAACAGCATTGTCGTCACTCACAAGTGCAAAGTGGTCTTTCTTGCCAATATCAAGAAGCCTGATGCCTGCCGAGTCGCGCACGGTAAATCCCTTGGCATACTTCACCGTGATTACGTCATTGGCACCACCTTTGGTGTTGTCGCTTTTTTCATTGTTATTGCCGCATGCCGCAAGCAAAACCGTCATCACAAGAATTCCAAATAATTTCTTCATTTTATTAAAATTAATAGTTTGCAAAATTACATAAAAAACTTCATTCAGCATTATATATGGTACCATCATCGGTTATCATTAATATCAATAGCCTGCCATTGGGCAGCAACCTGGCGCAATGCTCTTTACAATGGTTGATAACCACGGTGGCAAAAGCCTGAAGCTTATCTTGCGGGATTATCTCCCACAACTCACGGGCAAGTGTGATAGCCGAGATGTCGATGTCGCAACCTGCCTCATGAAGCATAGAAGATATAAAATCTTTATCCATCGTTGAACGGCGGCTGTGAGTGTCGAGATTGCCGGCAGCAAGTTTCACCGCTTTGCCAAGCATTACACCCAGTGTCACGTTCTTGATGTCTAATTCACTGGCTATACTTAGCGTTTCTCCAATGTAGTTACCATATTCCACAAAAGCCTGTTGCGGCAAGTCGGGATAAAGAGCCTTCACAAAGCGTTCACTCTTGCCACCACTGTTGATGACAACCCGTTCAGCCACCGAGGCCTTTGCCACCTGCATGCACTTGCCAATGCTCTTAATAAATGCCTCCTCCGAGAATGGCTTGACAATGCCCGACACCCCTATAATGCTTATTCCACCTTCTATTCCCAAACGTGGATTAAATGTGCGTTTTGCCTTATCGGTCCCCTCTGGCACCGAAATCACAATGCGCACATTTTCCTTGATATTGTCGCGCATCATCTGTCGTGGACCTTTGTTGATGGCAGGCTCGCCTGGCGGATAGTCAAAACCTGGAACAGTGAAGGTCCCAACACCCTCACCACCCAGTATTTCAAACTCGTTGCCCGGCGTTACCGCGGCGCGAATCTCAATGCCATTGGTAACATCAGGGTCGTCGCCCGCCTCCTTGAAAACAGCGGCATAACCATCACCATAAGTTACCGGCACTTGTATTGTCTCTCCATTGGGAAGCACCACCGGTACCACCGAGGGAGTCTTGCCTGTTGTGAGGCGTGTGGTAGCTGCTATAGCCGCCGCTGTGGCGCAAGTGCCTGTAGTGAGACCACTATGCAAAGGATAAAAATCAGGCAACAGCTTCTCTACTGCCCTGCGCAAGCCATGAGGGCCATTTACATGCTCTATTGTCAAACCCGGTGCCGAAGGATAGGAAGGACGCTCCACGACAAAGGTGAGCACTCCCCTGCTTCGTGCCGCATCAACTTTCTCAACAAAACCGCCACTCGTGCCACTTTCCTTGGTAATGATGGCTTGCGGCTGCAACTGGTCGAGCAACTGCTCAGTGTTGTGAGTCTCGTAGTAGACAAGATGGTCTTGCCTAAATCCTGCGCCGGCTGTTGCTTCACGTGAGAAGTCACGGTCGAGGATGCGGAACCAGCACTCATTGTGCTGCCAATAATCCTTTAGCTTGCCAATGGTGTTGACACCTGTCAATGCCAGCAGTCGCCTTACATTGTGCTTGTTGAGCTTGCTAATGGCATCTTCATAGTCGCGGCACCACACGAGGTCGGCATCATGGGGTGGAAAAATGCGATCGACACGAATTAGCGGCACATCTATCTGCTGCGCCAACGTCACCACATTGCTATGCAGATTATGGGCAAACGGATGCGTAGCATCGATGATGAGGGCTATGCCATTCTCCATGCAAAAAACCTTCATCTGTGCAAGCTCCATTGTCCCTGTAAGGCGCACACCATGTGCAAGTTGAATGTCTTGCAGGTCGCTTCGGGTGGAATAGTAGTATTTGGCACCCGACTCGTCGAGCACCTTAGCCGCCATGCGTCCCTCGGTTGTGCCTCCAAATACCAGAATCATTCTTCGCCCTTACGGAATAAATGAGTGAAATGCTTGTTGTAGAGTTCCGACAGACCCTTTCGGTTGTCAATAGCTTCACCCACGACAATCATCGTTGTGAGAGTGAGATTGTTGTCATGAACAATCTTTGACAAATCCTTCAGTTGTCCACGATAAATCTTCTGGTCGGGCCAGGTAAGGTGGTAGCATGCCGCCACGGGAGTGTCCTCGGGATATTCCTGAAGCAACTGGCGCTGCACATCGTCGACAATTGAGGCGCTCAAGAAGATGCACATCGTGCTCTGGCTGCGGGCAAGCAGTTGCAGCTGCTCCTTCTCGGGCATGGGAGTGCGACCCTCACCACGGGTAAGGATGATGGTCTGCGTGCGCTCGGGAATGGTAAACTGGCTGCGAAGCTCGGCAGCAGCGGCAAGAAATGATGAGATGCCCGGAGTGATGTGATAGTCCATGCCGTACTGGTCAAAGAATGCCATCTGTTCCTGTATGGCACCAAAGATGCATGGATCGCCGGTGTGCAGGCGCACGATAAAATGCCCACGGTCGTAATGCTCCTTCATGAGAGCGCATTGCTCCTCAAGCGTCATGCTCGCCGAACTGCGCACCACAGCACCGGGTTTGTGACAAGTGGTGAGTTCGCGAGGCACAAGCGAACCGGCATAGAGAATAAGGTCGGCACGCTCAAGCATTTTACGTCCGCGCACCGACACCAGGTCGGGGTCGCCTGGACCAGCTCCCACAATCTCGATATGCCCCTTCGTGTCACGCAAGTACTTACGGTCGATGGCTACTGCCGCGGTCCAATTCTTTCCTTTAATCTTAGGAATTACCAACTTGCCATTATTAGAGCCGAGAATAGCCGCCGCCTCACACACACTGGGGGTGCCAACATGCTTTGCTACAACCTCACTGGGAGTTGGCACTTCCACCTTGGAGAGTTGCTCGGCAGTGAAAAAATCCACTTCATGCTCTTCCTCTTTCAGTATATCAATGAACGGCTCGTCGGCCTTGACATCAATGGTACAGTACTTGTTGGCGCATGGCAACAACCCTCGCTTGGCTATTGCCTCATCCATCTGGTCGTAGATGTACTCATATTTATCGGGATTGTGAGCCAGTCCAAACCCAAGAGTTCCCACCATTGGCACAAAATGGAGTGTGAGAACGCCATTAACATATCGCTTGATGTAAGGCGTCACCATGATGACAAGTTTATATTTTTGCGCTGTCACCTCACTCAAATCATTGACGATGGTGACATGGCTTGGGAGAGTGCTCTCCAAGTATTCTGTGCCCTTATCACGCACCTCCAGAAATAGTGCAGTTGGTTTGCGATTTACAAAGGCAAAGATGCAGTCATTCATGTCGTCTTCACTGGCAATGGGCCAATTGAAACGATTGGAGAGAGTGTCTAAAGCCCACAGTCCGGCATTGTCGCTTAAAGTGGTAATGACAGGATTTGCGCCAAGGACCGACGCCACAATTCTTGTCCAATCATTGGCTCCACCCACGTGGCCTGAGAGAACCGAAATCACATTCTTTCCCATACCGTCGACACACAGCACAGCTGGGTCTTCATGCTTATCCTTGATGTAAGGTGCAATGGTGCGCACGCATATTCCCATTGCGCCAATGAAGACAAATACATCAAATTCTTTCCAGTACTTGCCCACTTGAGCGCGACCAATGGTTTTGGCATTTAATTCGAGAAACAAAGTGCGAGCAATTCTTTCGCTCTCCTTGCTGATGTTGACAACGGCTATCTTCGACATTTCAGTATGATTATTGGATTGTTATCATTAATAATAATGCGCATGGGAGGCTCTTGGGTCAAGCCCAACTCCTCGCATGCCTCATTAAAGAGCTGGTAGCTGCAGGTGTGAACGGCTGCACTCGACACGCTGTTCATCACAATGCACCCACCAGGAGTTAGAACCGTGAGAACTTTCTTAATGATTTCCTTCAGATGGCCCCCATGACCGCCAATAAACACCGCATCGGGAGGCGGCAACTGGCTAATGTCGGCTTTCAGGAAATCACAAATGTGGCTGCTGATGCCGGGCGCGCCAAACCGACGGCTGTTTTCACGCATCAGCGCCTCGCCCTCGGGACGGCATTCAAACGCCTCGATGTGCAGGTGAGGAAATTGCAGTCGGGCCTCAATGGAGACGCTACCAGTGCAGAAACCGATATCCCACATCACCCGGCGGCGAGGCAACTCAAGTGCCTGCAGGGTGAGCAGCCTAACGGGCATTTTGGTTATCATCTTCTCACGACCGTTGAGAAGGGCAAACTCACCATCGGGGATTCCAAAATGGCGAGGCGGCAAATCGTTACCTGTCAAAATCAAGCAATTAGGATAGTCAAACTCCTTGACAATAACTTCTTGAAGCGACAGCGTGGTAATGCGTTCACGCTCGGGATTTCCCAAATGCTCGCCCACGTGCATGGTATAGCCATTGTAGCCATAGTCCAGCATACGCTGGGCAATTGAGGATGGGGTGTGCTCGCGGTCGGTGAGTACTCCAATCTTAGCGGCTCGCTCTATCAGAGCCTTGTCTAATTCGGGCCAAGGACGTCCGGTAAGCGACACGATGCGCATGTCGTGATAGGGCATCACAAGGCGATGAGCCAAAGTTTGCAGAGAGTTAAAAGCCGGAAAAAGAACAATCTCAGCATCGGGAAGTCGATGCTTGATAGTGCTGGCAAACCCAAAGAACAACGGGTCACCGCTGGCAAATATCACCACTTCATCGTGATTATAATACTTATCAAAAACAGCATCTAACGGCACCGTGATGTCGACCCATTGCGCTCCCTCAGGAAGAAATTGATCCACAAGCTCATGATGCCGCTTGCCGCCCGAGAACAGCTTGCCACGCTTTATAATTTCCAGCACCTCGGCATGGAAATAAGGCTGGGGGGTATCGGTTATACCAATCACATAGAATTTCATAAGTCACGTCCGGGTTTTAGTTGAGCAGCATCGTCA
>CAMJZF010000060.1 GCA_946410125.1 uncultured Prevotellaceae bacterium
GGGGTGTGGATAGCCTCGGTGGGCATACCCAGCAACTGGATGCCCTGGTGGGTCCAGATACCAATCATGTTGAACAATGCATCCTGGATGTGACCGCGGAAGATGTTTCCTGTCATAAACTTCGTTGGTGGCATGTACTTTAGTGTAGCCTTGGGGAAGATTTCACGGGTCATCTGTGCCTGGGCAAGTTCCAGCAGGAAGCCGTTCTCAAGCATGGGGTCCATCTCAAAGGCGTGACCCAGACCCATCTGTTCCTCGGGAAGACCTGCCATCAATGCCAACTGCTCGTTGATAAGGTCGCTGGCAAGCACGGTGTGAGCGGCCTCAACGGCATCGGCAGTAGTAAGATAGTTGTCCTCACCGGTGTTGATTATCACGCCGGCAAAACCGTTGATGATGCGGCTCATATACTGGTCGATGAGCGTGCGCTGCATGTTGATGTCGCGGAACAAAATGCCGTATAATGCATCGTTGAGCATCACGTCAAGACCCTCAAAGGCTCCCATGATGGCAATTTCGGGCATACACAAGCCTGAACAGTAGTTGCACAGGCGAATGTAGCGACCTTGCTCCTCACCCACCTCGTCAAGCGCCTTGCGCATGATGCGGAAGTTCTCTTGGGTAGCAAAGGTTCCGCCAAAGCCCTCGGTAGTAGCACCATAAGGCACATAGTCGAGCAAGCTCTGACCTGTGGTGCGAATCACGGCAATCACATCGGCTCCCTGACGGGCTCCGGCCTGTGCCTGAACCACGTCTTCATAGATATTACCGGTTGCCACGATAATGTACAGGTAGGGCTTGGGACCTTCGCCTATGGTTTCGAGATAATGCTCACGGCGGGCGCGACGCGCACGTATTCGAGCCATGCTCTCATCTATTACCGGTTGCAACACATCGGCTATCTGCTTTGGATTGGTAGTCACCACTTTGGTAATGTCAAGTTCCTCGGCAGCCACTTTCTCGGCTATCTGCTGTGGATTCAAGCCAGTCTGTATCATGGCATTGGCAATAAAGAACAAAGCGCCTTCATTGAGCACGCCTTTATCCTTTAGCGCCTCTACCACAACATTGGGCAGTGGCACATCGTTGTCGTCAACACCATCAATACCCATCAAGCGGCACAAAGTGCGCTCCACTGCGACTGTGGTGTATTGCTCAACAAAGGTCTGCACGTCTTGTGCAATGCCCTTGGCAAGCCCTCTGGCATATTCCACCTTTTCAAAGTCTAATCCTAATTTACTCTTCTGCATATCACATTATTTATATAGTAATTATTTAGTTTTTTCACATGACGACACTTTAAGTTTCTCCCTCGCCAGTGTTATCCACTCCTGGTCTATGCCTAAGCTCTGAGCAATGTTGAGAGCCTCATGGGGCACCTCACCATTTTCCACTTCAACGAGAGAATAATTCATTGAGCCGTTGTCAAAACCCTTTACACGCAGGCAATGGGCTGAACCTGGCTCTATATCGTAATGCGTTGTCATGACAAGGCTCATGCGCCTGGGAGCAAGCACCTTGAGCAAAGCCTGCACCAAAGCGGTTCCCTCGGTAGGATTGGTGGTGCGGGCAGGCTCGTCAATCAACGCCAATAGTCTTCTTTTTTCGCGTGATGCCTTGATAACGGCATCGATGTTCTTCATCTCGGCGGCAAACGATGACAAGCCTTTCTCTATCGATTGCTCGTCGCCAATGCAGAACATTATATCATCTTTTATTGCTATCCCAGCTTCTTTGGCGGGAATGCCAAAACCAAACTGAAACAGATACTGGCACAACGTCAGGGTCTTGAGAACCACTGTCTTTCCGCCCATGTTGGCACCAGTGATTAACGTGGGAATATGGGCAAAACTGATATCAACCGGCTGGAACTGCTTGCCGGCACGGTTGAGGGCATCCTTAACCTGCGGATGGAACATTGCCACATAATGGCTTGTGCCATCGCCCGATATCTCAGGAAAACACAGCTCCAGGTCTACTGCCTGACGAGCCTTGGCAACATTGATGTCAACCTTGGCAAGAGCAATGAGCGTGCTGGCTATGTCATCTACATGAGCGTGAAGCTGCTTGGTCAAGTCGGCCCTTACCCCTTCCTCTATCTCGGCAGCCTCGACAAGCAGTTCTTCCTGCTGGTCGGGATGCTTGCGCATCTCAATGCGCAAGTCCTTGAGCTGCTCGCAATAGCTGTCGTAGACGTAGAACGAAGCAATCTTCATTCCATCGGGGTCCAGAATGTTTATAACCTCGTCGAGCGAGGGTATTTCAACCACATTGTCAAGGTTGTGGTTCTTCAGCAACTTTGCCACTTCGGTCGAGAGTATCGCAAGGTGCTTCACCTCGAAGAGCTCTATGTCGTCGAGCGTTGACAACTGCCGCAGGTTCTTGATGGTAGTGCGTATGTCTTTCACTCCCTGAAGCCTGAACAACAGCGTGTTGAGGAAAGATGGCTCTATCGAGCGCACAAAGTCGACAAAGTGCCGCAACACGCCATAGCTCGCCGCAATTTCTTGCTCATTGGTCATCATCTCACTGTCGAGCAACCAACGACGGGCAAACCCCGACTGCAGCTCCAGCCCATCAAGCATGAAGCGCAATCCGCATGGCGATTCTATGACGTTTTTTAATTGCATTAGTTTTTTAATAAATCATAAACTGGCAGGCCTATAGCCTGTGAAAGTCGGTCGCAAAGCTCCTCCGAATCGAGGACATATCCCGCTGGCGACGTGGGGTTGACGGTAACGGCAATGAGCTTGCTCTTTTGAAGAACGCTGATTTTCCCACCCGTCTTCTCAAACATCCTGAGTTGCTGCGGAGTGACAAAAATCTTGGTGAAGTCACGCACCACAAGCTCAACCTGCCTCAGGGCCTTGTTCTTGCGAACCTTTTCAAGAAACGAGTCGACGAGTGCTCCCGCTACATATATCGCACAACAATGATCCATGCCATGGAACTGAACCTGCTGAGAGAGCGACGTCACGGCTTCCATTTCATGAAGCTCGCCGTCGGTGTCAATCCACCACATGCCTTTCTCTATGGGACCAAGAAGTGCAATGTTGCGCTCGCTGGTTACACATATATTAATAAGGTCAACCACAAACGCCGTGTGCTGCACCAGCTGACTCATGTTTATCGAGTAGGCTGCACCGGTGGCGAGTATCATAGACCGGCTCACTGCCGGCGAGGCAAGGCTAAGGCGCGAGAGCGCTCCGTCAATGATGGCAAGGTCGATGTCGTGACGGCGCACGTCGCTTATCCATCGTTGCAGACCCAATGTGGATGAGGGTCCCGAAAGCAATATCTTGCCTTGAGTGAGAGCCCTGGCTGTAACAACGCGCCCCAGGCTGGTACTCTCGTCGCTCACGTCAACAAGCTCGCTCACCAGTCGTCGCAAGCGATAGTGAGCCTCGCTCGTGCCGAAATACATGCCTTCACGTAACACTATTTCGGGCTTTTGGGTGCGGGTCACTTGGTCGGTGGTCTCTCCATCAATGCCTATCGAGGTCACTGCCACTTTTTTTTGGTCTAACGGCAAGCGCGCAAGGACATACTTCAGACACTCGGTCTTACCGGTATTCTTTTGCAGTCCTACTATCGACAGACTGTCATATTTTAATATTTCATCGATGAAAGACACCTTAGCGACAATCTCCCGCCTCTCGATGGCGGCGACAATCATGCCGCCACCATCGCCTTAGCGGAAAAATCTTTTATTTGTTACGCTTCTCGTTTCTCTCGTGACGCTTCAGAGCCTTGGGCTCAATGTTCATGCGCTCACCCTCAAGCAGTGAGATAACGCCGTCAACTGCCTTGTCGTCGGCAACCTGCTCTTTCTTGCGGGCAGCCTGGCAATCTGGGCAATTACACTCGCTGTGATACTCGGTGGGCTCGGTATAGGTAGTGATTACGCCCTCGAAGTTGCGCAGCACAACCTTGCCTGGTGCTTGAGAAATGACATATTGAGGCATAACAGGAGTCTTGCCGCCACCGCCGGGAGCATCAACCACAAAGGTGGGAACGCAGTAGCCCGAAGTGTGGCCACGCAAGCCCTCGATAATCTCTATACCCTTCGACACTGGAGTGCGGAAGTGCTCAAGACCCATCGAGAGGTCGCACTGATAGATGTAGTAAGGACGCACGCGAATCTTCACGAGACCCTGTACCAGGCGCTTCATCACATGCACGCAGTCGTTGATGCCACGCAGGAGCACACTCTGGTTGCCCAAGGGCACACCGGCATTGGCAAGCATCTCGCAAGCACGGCTCGACTCGGGAGTAATCTCATTGGGATGGTTGAAGTGGGTGTTGAGCCACACAGGATGATACTTCTTGAGCATCTCGCACAATTCAGGTGTGATGCGCTGTGGGCAAACCACCGGTGTGCGGGTTCCAAGACGGATAATCTCAACGTGTGGAATGGCACGCAGACGAGAAATGATATACTCAAGCTTCTTGTCGGCAACCATCAGGGCATCACCACCCGAGAGCAACACGTCGCGAACGCTCTCGGTCTTCTCGATATACTCCAGAGCCTTCTCAATGCGGTCGGCACCACACTCATTGTCGGTTTGACCGGCAAAACGGCGACGGGTGCAATGGCGGCAGTACATTGAGCACATGTCGGTGATGAGGAACAGCACGCGATCGGGATAACGATGAGTCAAGCCTGGTGTTGGCGAGTCCTCGTCCTCATGCAAGGGGTCGAGAAGGTCGGCAGCAGCCTGATGGGTCTCAAGACCAGTGGGAATGCACTGCTTGCGCACTGGGTCATGAGGATCATCGGGATTGATGAGGCTCAAGTAGTAAGGAGTGATTGCCATGCGCAGGGTCGACAGGGTCTTCTTCACGCCTTCTTCCTCCTCGGCGGTGAGGCTTATATACTTCTTCAAGTCCTCAAGGGTCTCAATGCGGTTCTTTACCTGCCATTTCCAGTCGTTCCACTGCTCGTCGGTAACGTCGGGAAAGAGTTGTTTTCTTCTTGATTCTGCCATGATAAATGTATCCATGTATTTTTCAGCCATAGAGGCGCCCCTGTGAAGCACGCCTCCGCAGCTGTAATCCTAATTAAGCATAAAGTTCCTCAAAAATCTTGCGCAACTCAGGGCACTCGCGCAGCTCTTGCAGAGTAAACTCGGCATGGCCCTTGGTGTAACCGTTACCAATAATCATGTTGGTATCGGCACCAATACCCTCGGCACCAAGAGCAGCCTTTGTGAAGCTGGTTGCCATCGAGAAGAAGTAAACCACACCGTCGTCACGGGTGCAGAGCACTGCTGTCATCTCGCAGTCGGGAACGTTCACGCAGTTGATGGTAACATCGGCCATCTTGCCGTCGGTAAGCTTGTTCACGAGCTCATATACCTGAACGGGAGTCATGCCGGCAACGCTCTCTACCACGTCGCAGAAACCGAGGTCCTTGATGCGTTTGGTCGACTTGGGGCTATTGGCAAGACCAATAACTTTACCGGTAACACCCACGCGCTTCTTTGCCTCATAGCAGCACAGCATACCGCTCTTGCCACCAGCACCCAGAACCACTACATTCTGGCCATACTGGCACAACTTGGCAGTCTGAGCAGGAGCACCGGCAACGTCAAGTGCGCTCAAAGCGAGCTTCTCGGGCATGTCATCGGGAATTTTAGCATAGATACCGCTCTCAAAGAGAATTGCCTTACCCTTGATGTCTACTTGGTCTACGTCGGCCTTGATATTGAGAATCTCATCAATGCGCAGTGGAGTAAGCGACAGCGACACGAGAGTAGCGATGCGGTCACCCTCTTTAAGGTCAATCTTGCCCTTGAGAGCGTCACCAATCTTCTCTACTGTGCCAAGGAGCATACCGCCCGAACCGGTGCGACGGTTGCGGTGCTTGCCCTGAAGCTCAACATTGAGGAACATCTCCTTCTTGATTTCCTCCATTACCTCGGCCTCATCGTCGGGATTCTTTGCCTGGCTCTTGGCATAGTTGTGAATGTCGGTGAACGAGGCACTGTCGATGTTCAAGGTTTGAACGTCAATCAAGATCTCGTTGTCATAGATCTCGTCCATGTTGTTGTCAAGCTTGTTAGCTGGCTGTGGCAGTACGCCTACGGGTTCAATTACTCGGTGTGTTCCGAATCGATTTCCATGTTTTTGCATTGTTTCTCTTGTTTTTTGTTTATTGTTAATATTCTTTTTATTTGCTATAATATTGAGACTGTAATTCATGCATCATTATGCATTGTGAATTACTTGCGAGGTGGAAGACCCAAGATTTCGCGGGCCTCATCGCTGGTGGCAATGGGGCGGCCAAGTTCCTTGGCAATGCGCACTACCTTCTCAACGAGCTCGCCGTTCGACTTGGCAAGGACGCCTTTCTCAAGATAGAGATTGTCCTCAAAGCCCACGCGCACGTTACCACCCATGGCAATGGCGGCAGCGGCCATTGGGAAGGCATGACGGCCCACACCGGTCACTGTCCATGTAGAACCGGCGGGAATGCCATTAACAAGCCAGCACAGGTTGGCAACGGTGGCTGGGGTGCAACCGGGAACGCCAAGCACAAAGTTGAACTGCATGGGAGCTCCGGGAGCCTCGCCTTTTCGGGCCATCTTGAGGATGGTATCAAGGTGTCCCATCTCAAAGCATTCATACTCGGGCTTGATGCCGCGCTCCATCATGCGCTTGCCAAAGGCACGCATGGTGGGCATGGTGTTGTCAAATATCTCATCGCCAAAGTTGCAGGTTCCGCAGTCGAGTGTTGCCATCTCGGGAAGTGGAGTGGTATCGGTCGACTGAAGGCGCTCATCGGGACTCATGCCCACGGCACCGCCGGTCGAGGGAATCAATATCACATTGGGACACTCCTTGAGGATTGCCTCTTCACACTCCTGAAAACGGGCACGGTCTTGGGTGGGGGTGCCATCGTCCCAGCGAACGTGCAGGTGAACGATAGCTGCTCCGGCATCAACGGCACTCTTTGCCTCACGAACAATCTCCTCTACGGTATAAGGCACGTTGGGATTCTGCTCTTTGGTAACCTCGGCACCGCAAATGGCGGCGGTAATTATAAGTTTATCCATTTGATAGTTATAAGCTCTTGGTTGTTAGTTTTTTCTTAGTTAATGCATTTTGCGAAAACGCTCTACTTGCGCTGGCAATCCTTGGGGGTTACACAGGTTCCGCTCGCACGGCACACTACAATGGGCTCATCGAGCTCATCGGCTGCCGAGGCACTGATGTCGGGACGAGAAACGGCTACCTTGCGAGCCTCAAATTGCATGTGACGTGAAGTGTTGCCTTCCTTGTCAATCCACCCTTCGGCCTCGATAAAATCTCCAGCATAGACGGGGGCGAGGAAGTCGATGCTATCGTAGGCACGGAACAGACCCTCATCACCGTCACGCATAATCAAAAGTTCGGTGGCCACGTCACCAAAGAGGTGTACCATGTGAGCACCGTCAACCAAATTGCCACCATAGTGGGCATCCTTTGCGCTCATGCGCAGTCTAATTTTTGTTCTGTATTCCATTAGGCTTGAAGATTTTTATTTTTCTACATAAATTCCATCAACATAGATACCTGATGCGTGAACGCACTCGGGCTTGATTTCGCCCACCTTCACAAGCTTCTCGGCCTCTACAACAACATAGTCGGCTGCTGTAGCCATCAAGGGGTTGAAGTTGTTGGTTGTTCCCAAGAATACCATGTTTCCAAACTCGTCAACGATATTGGCACGCAAGAATGCGATGTCGGCCTTCAATGGCTTTTCAAGCAAGTAGTCCTTGCCGTCTACGGTAACAACGTCCTTGCCGTCGGCCATGATGGTTCCCATGCCAGTGGGAGTAAGCACTCCACCCAAGCCGGCACCTGCCGCACGGATGCGCTCGGCGAGTGTTCCTTGGGGAACATACTCCACAATCAGTGTGCCCTCGTTCTTCTGCAACGCGGTCTGCTTGTTGGTACCGGTGTGCGAAACAATGGCTTTCTTTACTTGATGGTTTGTCACTAATTTGCCGTGAGCCACCTCATCATAGGCGGTGTCGTTGGCAATGATTGTTAAGTCCTTAACGCCCTTCTCTACAATGGCGTCGATAATTTGTGTGGCACTACCCACACCGAGGAAACCGCCAAACATGATTGTCATTCCATCATGTACCTTCTCTACGGCTTGCTCGAGAGTGATTTGTTTGTTCATAACGGTTATGTTTAGGATTTTGTTGGTTATAGTCTAATTGTGACTGCAAATATAGTGAAAATTAATCAATTTACTATTCCTTTTTTACTATAATTTTTCTTTTTTATTTATGTGTACCACATAACAACAATAGGCACAGCACTTTGCAATCTAAAAAACTATCACAAGCACAAAAAAACAAAATCCCTGATTATCCAATATCTATAGAAAAAACAAAGCCTCTCACTCTTCCCTCTCACTCTTCCCTTTCACTCTCACCTCTCACCTTCCTAATCTTCCAGCCCACTGCGGCAACGGCTATTGTCACCAACGGACACAGCAAGTTAAAGAAGCAGTAAGGAAGATAGACGAGTGTGGGAACTCCAAGCACGGTGGCCTGAGTCATTCCGCACGTGTTCCATGGCACCAGCACCGATGTCACCGTCGCGGCATCCTCGGTAGTACGGCTCAACAACCGCCGTTCATATCCCATTTTGTCATACACCTCCTTAAACATGTCGGCGGTAAGCACGATGCTGATGAACTGGTCACCGGTGGTCAGGTTGAGCAATAATCCTGTTCCCACTGTCGACGACACCATTCCCAAGCGAGACTTCACAGCATTTACTATCACTCGGGTGATGCTCTCAAGCATTCCACTTGCAACCATTGTGGCACCAAAGCACATTGCGCAGATTATCAGCCATATAGTATTCAACATTCCTGCCATGCCACCAGTCGACACAAGTTCGTTTAGGGCACTGTAGCCTGTCTCGACCGATGTAGCGCCAAAGAACGTTATCGCAACGCCACGAATCAATGCCATTGCAGGCGAAAGCGAGGCATCACCGGCAATCTGCGTCAGGATGTGGGGCTGGAGTATAAGTGCCACTATTCCAGCCATTATCGACGATGCGAAAAGCACTATGAGCGATGGCACTTTGCGGGCTATGAGAATGCCTGTGAGCAGCGGCACCAGCAATGTCCACAACGACACATTGAACGTCTTTTCCAGCCCATGAGTATAAAGGGCTACATTCACTGCACCGGCACCTGAATGTCCCAGTCCTGCCACAAGGAATATCACAAGTGCTATGCTCATCGATATCACCGTGGTGTGAGTCATGTAGCGGATGTGGTCAAAAATATCGACGCCTGTTGTTGACGATGCAAGTATTGTAGTATCGCTCAAGGGCGACATCTTGTCGCCAAAATATGCACCCGAAATAATGGCACCGGCGGTCCACGCGTCCGATATTCCCAACGCATGCCCCACACCAAGCAACGCCACACCAATAGTCGCAACGGTTGTCCACGAACTGCCCGACAGCAACGACACCAGCGAACAAATGATGCACGCACTCACAAGGAAAAATTTAGGCGAGAGAATCTGCACCCCATAGTAGATTAGCGTGGGCACCACGCCACTTATCATCCAGGAACCAGCAAGCATGCCCACCGAGAGCAATATCAGCAACGTCACCGCAATGCCACCCATCGTCTTTGTCATCTGGTCCTCAAATGCCTTCCAAGGCACTTTGTAGAACAGCATCGAGATGCTCACGCACACAGCAAGACCTATCAGCAACGCTATCTGGCTACCGCCACTCAACGAGTCGCTGCCAAAGAGGATAATCATTACTACGAGCAACCCAATGAGTACCGCCACGGGAATCATTGACACTAAAGGATGGGGATGGGGGCGATTGGTCATATACAATGAAGTTTGCAGTTGATAACGACTGCAAACTTACAAAAAAATCAACAATTTAAACCCAAATCGGTCATTAGAATTTATGATAGAACAGAATTTTTTTGAGCAGATTGTAAAGAGATTGCCCAAGACATAGCGGCTATGACAAGGCAATATCTGCAACAAGATGCCCCCAAAAACTGTTACAGCATAAATAGGCCTAAGATTATGACTTCTGTCATCTAATGACCGATTCGGGTTAAAAACACTATCCTATTTTCCCTTTACGGCGGCTTCAAGTTGACGCATGGCCTGCTCTAATACGCTCCTTGGGCTGCCCATGTTGAAACGCATGTGACAGCGACCTGCTTCACCAAACATCGACCCCTCGTTCATTGCCAAGCGAGCTTTGTTAATGAACAGGTCTACCACCTCCTCATGGCTCAGCCCAAGCCCCCGGCAGTCGAGCCACACCAGGAATGAGGCCTGTGGCTTAACAACCTCAATTCCAGGAATGTGGTCACGGCAATAATCATGCACAAAGTCAACGTTTCCCTCAATGTAGTGCAGGCACTCTTCAAGCCACAGGCCGCCATGGCGATAAGCCGCCTCGGTAGCGATAATCGACACAAGATTGGCATTGCACAGCTCATTGGTCTCTATCCACTTGAAGAAGGGATTGCGCAGCTCGGGATTTTTCACAACACACCACGAGCTCTTCAAGCCAGCAATGTTGAACGTCTTGCTTGGAGCTCCGCAGGTAACTGTCACGGCAGGCGCATCATCACTCACGGTGGCCATGGCCGTGTGCTTGTGCCCATAGAGCATCAGGTCGCCAAAAATCTCATCACTGAATACTATAACATCATGCTTGCGTGCCAGTCGTGCCACTTCTCGCAACACTTCAGGCTCCCAGGCGATTCCCACCGGATTATGGGGATTGCACACTATCATCATCCGGGGATGTTCTTCTCTGAAAATTCGCTCAAGGCCGTCAAGGTCCATGCGATAGAAATTGTCGGCAGTGGGTATCAAGTCGTTATTTACAACCACGCGGCCATTGTTGGCTATCACATCTTTAAAGGGATAGTACACTGGCGGTTGAATAACAATCTTGTCTCCTGGCTTGGTGAAGAAATTTATTGCCAGACCCACTCCGGTCACGATTCCGGCAACAAAGGTCACCTCGTCGCGGGAAAATTCAAAACCGTTGCGCTCGCGTTGCCAGTCGATTATCGACTGCCAGTAACCGTCGTAGGCGCAAGTGTAGCCATACACTGGATGGCTCTGCAAGCGATGAACCAGCGCATCGGTAATCTCAGGACACACGGCAAAGTCCATATCGGCAATCCATAGGGGCAAAAGGTCATCACGCCCGTAATCCTGCTTTAATACTTCAATTTTCTTGCACTGAGTTCCATGACGATCTATAATCTCGTCAAAATTATACTTTGTCATTTCTATAATAAGGTTTAGTTTCTTTTAGCGAGGCAAATTTACGCCTTTTCAACCAACATTTTACACTAATAACTTTTTTTATAGAAATATTATTTTGTCATTTTTGCCATTTTTACACTAAATAATTGGCACACTCAAACTTAATTCCTACATTTGCAAAACTTCTTTTATATATCGTTCAAGGTTTTTTAAAAATGACTAACAAGATTCACTTCATAAAAATGCACGGACTCGGCAATGACTACATCTTTGTCGATGCGGCAAAATTTTATATTCCCAACCCTTCCGAAACGTCTAAAGCCTGGAGCCGGCGACACACGGGAATTGGCAGTGACGGACTGGTTTTGATAAAAAAACTGCCCCACTCCGATTGTGATTTTTCTATGACTTTTTTTAATGCCGACGGCACTCCGGGGGAGATGTGCGGCAATGCCAGCCGATGCATTGGCAAGTATGTCTACGAGAGTGGCATGACTCAAAGCACTACATTGAATCTGCACACTGCGGCAGGCATTAAAATCCTCAACCTTGAAGTGAATGGCGACAACATGGTTGAGAGGGTTTCGGTCGATATGGGCGAGCCCATTCTCAACGACCCCAATCAGTTCGCTCCAACGGGGGAAGGATTGCCTAAAGGGACTTTTGTCTCGATGGGATGTCCCCACTATGTGATCTTTGTCGATGACATCAACACCATCGACCTGGCTCAAATGGGTTCGGAACTGGAGTATCATCCAAGCTTCCCCGAGCGATGCAACATTGAGTTTGCACAAGTGCTTCCCAATGGCATTAGAATGAGAGTGTGGGAACGTGGCAGCGGCATCACAATGGCTTGTGGCACTGGAGCTTGCGCTACCGCAACAGCTGCCGCATTAACGGGTAGGTGCGGCAGGAAGTCTACTGTCATCATGGACGGAGGAACGCTCGACATTGAGTGGAGAGAAACCGACAATCACCTCTACATGACTGGACCGGCGACCATCGCTTTTGAAGGTGACATAGAACTCCCCTAAAATCAGTTTTTTGGGGGAACGATAGTCTATATCAAGATTTCCTCTTAACCCAAATCTGTCATTAGGATTTATCCAAACAGGTACTGAAAGGCTTCTTCTACCCTCGATGCTTCCACGAGTTTTATTTTAAAGCCTTTAGTGCTTACTCCTTTTAAATTGTTGCGAGGTATTATCATGGTCTTGAATCCAAGCTTTTCGGCCTCACTTATGCGCTGCTCGATGCGTGTAATCTGACGCAGCTCTCCACTAAGTCCAACCTCGGCACTAAAGCACACTCCTTGCTGGATGGCGATGTCGACATTCGACGACAGTATGGCGCTTATGACAGCCAAGTCGAGGGCGGGGTCATTGACTTTAAGGCCACCGGCAATATTTAGGAACACATCCTTCTGTGCCAACTTGAACCCTACCCTTTTCTCCAAAACGGCGAGGAGCATGTTCATGCGACGCTGGTCAAAGCCTGTAACCGAGCGTTGAGCGGTGCCGTAGGCCGCCGTGCTCACCAGTGCCTGAACCTCGATAAGGAATGGACGGGCACCGTCGATGGTAACACCAATGGCTGTTCCCGACAACTCCTGATCCATTGCCGAGAGCAGCATCTCGCTAGGGTTGGTAACCTCGCGCAGTCCTGTCTCGCGCATCTCGTAGATGCCCATCTCGCTGGTGGAGCCAAAGCGGTTCTTGATAGAGCGCAAAATGCGGTACATGTAGTGGCTGTCGCCCTCAAACTGCAACACGGCATCGACAATGTGCTCCAGCACCTTGGGGCCAGCAATGGTGCCTTCTTTGTTGATGTGACCAATGAGTATCACCGGCACTCCCGTTGTCTTGGCATACCGAAGGAACGCGGCGGCGCATTCCCGCACCTGGCTCACACTGCCTGCGGCACTGTCGAGCTCATCGCTGGCAATGGTCTGGATGGAGTCGATAATCACTAAGTCGGGACAGCTCTCTTTTATACTTGCAAAGATGCTCGACAGCGACGTCTCGCACACGATGTAGCACTCACAGTCCTGGTCGCTACCGGCAATGCGGTCGGCACGCATGCGAAGCTGCTGAGGGCTCTCTTCACCGCTCACATACAGAACCTTGCGGCTACGGATACGCAGCACATTCTGCAACACCAGCGTACTCTTACCTATGCCAGGCTCACCGCCAATGAGCACTATCGACCCAGGCACCAGTCCGCCACCAAGCACGCGGTTCAACTCGCCGCTGGGCAGCTTGATGCGTGGCAGTTGCTCGGCCTTGATGTCGTTGATTTTCACCGGCACGGCACTCTTGCGATGACCATTCTCGTCTCCGCCAAAGAGGGTTCCGCGACTCGTCTTTGGCACCACAGGTTCTTCAATATAGGTGTTCCACTCGCCGCACGACGGGCACTTGCCTATCCACTTGGGCGACTCCGCCCCACAGTTCTTGCAGAAGTATGTAGTCTTTGTAGCCTTCTTTGCCATATTTTCAATTTTAATGCTACAAAGGTAATGAAAAGAAATCAAGTAAGCAAAAATTCAATTTCTTACTGCATTTTATTGCTATTGTTTGGAATAATGAGTATATTTGCAAAAAACTATGTGTCAACTCAAAAAAAAATCACCATCATGAAACTACGTCTCATTTTTATTATGCTCGCGGTAATTGCCACCGCATCATTTGCCACGGCTCAAAACAAGGAGCAACGCATTAAACAAATTCGCCAGGCCTATGCCGACCGCCTGGAGATCATGCAGAATAAGCCTTACGACGGCCCATTCAACGAGGCCGAAGTGAATGTGGCTAAGAACCTGCCGGGCACGGGCTTATATGAGCGTCACGACAAGTATTACTTCACCCAAGAGCAATACAGTGCCGATGGCTCCATGTGCAGCCAGCTCTACTTTGCCACGAGCAAGGAGACCTATGTCCACGGCATGCACGGCTACTACTGGGAGTTCCTGTGGGACTCGATGGAGGGCGACCCCATGTTTGCGCTGCTCGTGCGCCAGGAAGGCGACACTAAGAAGGAGTACCGCTTCTACTTCGAGAACAATAAGGTCATCAAAACCGTGCCCGACGTTAAGCAATGGCCCAAGGAAAAATCGATGGAGACTCTGCACCCCGACATCATCGACAAGCCTGCCGACGTGCTCCAGCTGATGAAACAAAAGCAGGCCGAGTTCCTGATGCTGATAAAGGAGTAAATCTCGCGCCAAATCTTTTCTCTAATTACCCGCAATATTATTTGGCGGGTCACTGATTTTTGCCTAACTTTGCCACCCGAAACTATCACGAAACGTAATTTTCTAACACAATTAACTATAAAACAACATGCCCAAGATTTCACAACGCGGCATCGACATGCCCGCATCGCCAATTCGCAAGCTCGCCCCATTTGCTGTGGCAGCTAAGCAAAAAGGTATTAAAGTTTATCACCTCAACATCGGCCAGCCCGATATCGCTACTCCACAAGAGGGTCTTGACGCGCTCAAGAACATCGACCGCAAAGTGCTGGAGTATTCTCCTTCACAGGGTTACCAAAGCTATCTCGACAAGCTCGTGGAATACTATGGCCGTTACGACATCAAGCTCAATGCCAGCGACATCATCGTTACATGTGGCGGTAGCGAAGCACTGCAGTTTGCATTCCTTGCCTGCTTCAACCCAGGCGACGAGCTCATCGTTCCCGAACCGGTATATGCCAACTATATGGGCTTTGCCAACGAAATGG
>CAMJZF010000061.1 GCA_946410125.1 uncultured Prevotellaceae bacterium
AGATGTGACTCTTGTAAGCATGCTTTCTTTTAATCTTCCCTGTTCCGGTAAAGGTAAACCTTTTTTTGGCACCGGAATTAGTCTTAACTTTTGGCATTTTTGAAAATGTTTTTAAAAAAATTATTATTAATCAAGGGGACCAGGCACTTACCAAGCCTAATGCCCCATTTTCTCGGTTTTTAAGAGGCGATGCCTTAGCAGCCGATGGCTGGAGTCCAGCACATCGGGGCAGGCAACGCATCACCTTGTTTTGCTGAATGTCAATCTCCTGGTTCGGTCTCGGAAGCGTTGTCCTTTGCCTTGTCGGCATCTTTCTTCTTAGAAGCTTGCTTTTTAGGAGAGAGCATGATAGTCATGCGCTTACCTTCAAGCACCGGCAACTGGTCAACCTTAGCATAATCCTCAAGGTCGTTGGCAAACCTAAGCAGCAGCACTTCACCTTGCTCCTTGAAGAGGATTGAACGCCCTTTGAAGAAGACGTAGCTCTTGACCTTGGCACCCTCCTTGAGGAAACCGATGGCATGCTTTAGCTTAAAGTTATAGTCGTGCTCATCGGTTTGAGGTCCGAATCTAATCTCCTTTACCACAACCTTAGTGGCCTTAGCCTTTTGCTCCTTAAGTTTCTTCTTCTGCTGGAACTGATATTTCTGGTAATCCATGATCTTGCACACAGGAGGCTTGGCCATTGGTGCAATTTCAATAAGATCCAGCTCAAGTTCCTCGGCAATCTTGAGTGCTTTGAGGATTGGGTAAATACCCTCTTCCACATTGTCACCCACAAGACGCACTTCGGGAGCGCGAATTTCATCGTTGATGGCAAGTTCTTCTCTATCTTGCTTGCCTCCACGCTGATTGCGGTTTTTCTTAGCTTTAGGGCCGCCATTCATTGGCTTTTTAGGGCCACTCCAAAATGGTTTTTTCTGCATTCAGTAAAGTTATAAATTAATCATATCGTTCACTTCTTGAGTGATTTCGGCTGCAAAGGTAGTAATTTTTTCGGAACCTTTATCAATTCCGCCCTGTTTTCTTATTGAAACTTCTTCATTTGCAGCTTCTTTTTCACCTACAATGAGCAAATAAGGAATTCTCTTTAGCTCATTGTCACGAATCTTGCGACCAATTTTCTCGTTACGGTCGTCAATTATAGTTCGCACGTCGGCATCATTAAGAATCTGTGCCACGTGTTTGGCATATTCGTTATATTTCTCGCTGATGGGCAGTACCACAGCCTGGTCGGGTGCCAGCCACAAGGGCAGCTTGCCGGCCGTGTGCTCAAGCAGCACAGCCACGAAACGCTCGAGCGAGCCAAAGGGCGCACGGTGAATCATGATGGGACGATGCTTAGCATTGTCGCTACCGGTATATTCCAGCTCGAAGCGCTCAGGCAGGTTGTAGTCGACCTGAATAGTACCCAGCTGCCAGCGGCGTCCCAGGGCATCTTTAACCATAAAGTCGAGCTTTGGTCCATAAAAAGCGGCTTCGCCTTCGACCTGCTTGGCAGGAAGACCTTTCTCCTGGCATGCCTCAACGATAGCTCTCTCGGCCCTTTCCCAGTTCTCATCGCTGCCAACATACTTCTGCTTGTTATTGGGGTCGCGAAGCGAGATTTGTGCCTCATATTCAAAACCAAACACACCAAGGATGTGGTTGATAATGTCCATCACGCTCAAGAACTCCTGCTTGAGCTGCTCGGGGGTACAGAACAGGTGGGCATCGTCTTGAGTGAAGGAGCGCACACGTGTCAAACCGTGCAATTCACCACTCTGCTCATAGCGATAAACAGTACCAAACTCGGCAAAGCGCAAAGGCAGGTCTTTATAGCTGCGGGGCGAAGTGCGGTAAATCTCACAGTGGTGAGGGCAGTTCATGGGTTTTAACATGTATTCCTCACCCTCCTCGGGAGTGTGAATGGGCTGGAACGAATCCTTGCCATATTTAGCGTAGTGTCCGCTTGTCACGTACAGGTTCTTATTACCAATGTGAGGTGTGATAACCTGCTCGTAGCCATATTTCTTCTGAATCTTGGCTAGATAGTCCTGCAGGCGGTTGCGCAGAGCGGCTCCCTTGGGCAGCCACAGTGGCAAGCCCTGTCCTACCCGCTGTGAGAAAGCAAACAATTCCATTTCCTTACCAATCTTGCGGTGATCGCGTTTCTTGGCTTCCTCAAGGAGCACCAGGTACTCGTCGAGCATCGACTTCTTGGGGAAAGAGATTGCATAGACGCGAAGCATCTGCTTGCGGGTCTCGTCGCCACGCCAGTAGGCACCGGCAAGCGAGAGTACCTTAATGGCCTTGATTGGCGCGGTAGTAGGGATGTGAGGGCCACGACACAAGTCGGTAAAGGCACCTTGAGTGTAGGTGCTGATGGTACCGTCCTGAAGGTCGTTGATAAGTTCTATTTTGTAGGTCTGACCAGTATCGCCAAAGAACTTGAGGGCATCGGCCTTAGAAATGTCGGCACGCACCACAGCTTCTTTCTTAGCAACCAGTTCGGCCATTTTCTTCTCAATCTTTGGAAAATCGGCTTGAGTAATCTCATTGTCGCCCGGATCGATATCGTAATAGAAACCATTTTCAATTGCCGGACCAATACCGAACTGAACCCCGGGATAAAGTTCTTGGAGAGCCTCGGCGAGCAAGTGTGCCGAAGTGTGCCAGAAGGCATGCTTGCCTTCGGGGTCTTCCCACTTGAAAAGTTTTATCTCACCGTCGTTACAAATTGGTCGAGATATATCCCATTCCATGCCGTTGATGCTGGCTGCGAGCACTTGACGCGCCAAGCCCGAGCTTATGCTCTCGGCTACTTGCAGTGGTGTTACCCCACTCTCATACTGTCTTACACTTCCGTCAGGAAATTTAATGTTAATCATAAAAGAATTGAATTTTTTAATAATTTTTACTTGTGCCATACAAAAGCACGTTCTAATTCAAGCTGCAAAGGTACTACTTTTTTACCAAATGGCAAACAACAACTAACAAAATATTGTAAAAGAGAAAAAAATGTTTCAAAAAGTTTCAGGCAGGAATGTTTAAGGGGAAAAAATCACTATATTTGCAAAAGAATAAAAACAACCAAAAACTACACATAAATGAAACTACGACATTTCATCGTACTCGCAGCAACGCTAATGGCATTGAGCGCTCACGCCTATGTCACCAGAGTATTTGAACTAAGCGAGAACTGGCAGTTCAGCCGTGACCACGAAAACTGGGAAGAAGTAACAATCCCACACGACTGGGCCATAGGCGGCCCCTTCGACAAGAAATGGGACCTTCAGGTTGTCGCCATCAAGGAAAACGGCGAAGACACTGAGACCGAACACAGCGGCCGCTCAGGAGCACTCCCCTGGATTGGTGAGGGTTATTACAGGACTAATATTGTACTGCCCCAAGGCACTGAGCGTGCCGAGCTGCTCTTTGACGGTGCCATGAGCGAGCCCGAAGTGTGGGTTAGCGGTGAGAAAGTGGGTGGCTGGGCCTATGGTTACAACGCTTTCCGCATTGACATCTCGCACATTATTGGCAAGGAAGACTTTGACGGCATGCTTGAGGTTCATCTTAAGAATGTTGAGGAAAGCAGCCGCTGGTATCCTGGCGCTGGCCTTTATCGTCCCGTAAAACTTATCACCAGCGGGCGCGTGGCATTCGACACGTGGGGCACGTTTATACGCACCCTCAAGATAGAAAACGACACCGCAACAGTAGCTGTCGACACAAAGCTTAACGGCTGCGTGATAGGTGACAAACCGTTTATTACCTTGAGCATCAACGACCGCGAAGGCAACATCGTGGCAGAGACCCGCCGCCACATCGCTTCGGACGGTTACTGCAAAATGGAGCTCAAACTCCCCAATGCCCACCTGTGGTCGCCCGAATCGCCCTATTTATATAAAGTAAATTACATCGCTGAAATAAATGGTGAGACAATGGACAGCCGCACCGACAACCTGGGCGTGCGCACCGTGTCGTTCAGCAAGGAGCATGGATTCCAGTTAAATGGCGTGACACGCAAATTCAAGGGAGTGTGCCTGCACCATGACCTGGGTCCCTTAGGTGCAGCGGCCAACAAAGCCGCCCTTGCCCGGCAACTTAAAATCATGAAAGACATGGGTGCCGATGCTATTCGCACCTCGCACAACATGCCGTCGACATGGCAGATGGAGCTGTGCGACAGCCTTGGAATGATGGTAATGGCCGAGAGCTTTGACTGCTGGAAAGACCCTAAAGTAAAAAACGGCTACAACCGATTTTGGGACGAATGGTGGAAGAAAGACATCTACAACCTCATCATGAACCACCGCAACCACCCCAGCATCGTGCTATGGAGCGTGGGTAACGAAATCCCCGAACAATGGAAGGAAGAAGGTGCCGAGCGATATGCGGCACTTGTGCGCTGGTGCCACCGCCTTGACCCCACACGCATGGTAACCTGTGGCATGGACAACCCCGATGCCGACATAAAGAGCGGCTTTGCCCAGCAGGCCGACGTGCCAGGTTTCAACTACCGCGTGCACCGCTACGAAGACTGTATCAAGCAGCTTCCGCAAGGATTTATTCTCGGCAGCGAGACAGCATCGACACTCAGCAGCCGTGGCGAGTATTTCTTCCCCGACACCTGTGCTACAATGCTGGCTCACGACAATGGCCAATGCTCAAGCTATGACACCGAATACTGCTGGTGGAGCAACCTTCCCGACGATGACTGGCGACTGCAAGACGACTTTGACTGGACAATAGGCGAATTTGTGTGGACAGGTTTCGACTATCTGGGAGAGCCCACCCCCTACGATGCCTACTGGCCATCGCGCAGCAGCTACTTTGGCATAGTTGACCTCGCCGGACTTCCCAAAGACCGCTATTACCTCTATCGCAGCCATTGGAACAAGGACAGCCACACCATTCACCTGTTGCCACACTGGACATGGCCCGACCGCAAGGGAAAGGTGACTCCAGTCTATTGCTATACCGACTACCCTACGGCCGAACTCTTTGTGAATGGAAAGAGCCAAGGCAAGATTAGCAAAGACCCCACTACCCGCCTCGACCGCTACCGCCTGCGCTGGCGCAATGTGGTGTATGAGCCAGGTGAGGTTAAAGTTGTTGTATATGACGAAAACGGCAAAAAAGCCGGTGAGAAAAAGATTATGACAGCAGGCAAGCCTCACCACCTGAAGCTGGAAGCCGACCGCGCTGTCATCAATGCCGATGGCAATGACCTGGCTTTCATCACCGTAAGCCTCGTTGACAAAAAAGGCACACTATTGCCAAACGCCGATGACGACCTGCAGTTGGTTGTTGAAGGTGCCGGCAGTTTCCGTGGAGTGAGCAACGGCGATGCCACCTCGCTGCAAGTAATGACCAAGCCACAGATGAAACTCTTCCACGGCCAGCTGGTAGTTGTTGTGCAATCGGGTAAAGAGCCAGGCGACATCACACTGCATGTGAAGGGCAATAAAAGCTATCTCAATCAAACCATTAAACTTCAATCAAAATAACGGATATCGATGAAACGAATTATCCTTTTATCACTATTAGCCATAGCAATTGGAGCTATTGCTAAAGCTCAGGATTTTGAGAAACATTTCACTGACTCTACATTACGCATCGACTATGTGCTTAGCGGCAATGTGAAAAGCCAGGCCATCGCCATCGATGGCATGAGCCGCATGCCTGGGTGGTACGGCAAGCGAAGGCATTTGACCGAGATACCTGTGCATGGCGCGGCTACAATATCAATGACTCTTGCTTCTACAGGCCAACTTATCTACCAGAGTACCTTCAGTACTCTGTTCCAAGAGTGGCTTGACCTTGATGATGCAAAGCTGGCACCAAAGGCCTTTGAGTGTGTGCAGCTGGTGCCCATGCCTCGCGATTCGGTGGTGATTAACGTGAGCCTTTACAATCATAGGCATCAGGTAATATCGTCGATAGAGCACAAGGTCTACCCTACCGATCCTACAATAGTACATAAAGGCGAGAGTGACGTTCCAAAATTTGTAACGCTTAACAAGGCGGCACGACCAGAAAGCGGCATCAACATAGCCCTTGTTGCCGAAGGATACACTGCTGAGCAGATGCAAGATTTCCTAAACGACTGTAACAAGGCTGTAGAAGGGCTTTTCGGCTTTGAACCGTTCAAGGCAATGCGCGACCGCTTCAACGTGATTGCCGTGCTCACTCCATCGAAACACAGCGGTCCGTCGATACCGAGCGAGGGTGTGTGGCATAATACCGCCATGGGGTCGAGTTTCGATACATTTGGAATGGCACGCTATCTAACCACGTTGCGCATCAAGCAGATGCATGATGCCTTAGCAGGTACTCCCTACGAGCACATTATCGTGATGGTCAACACCGACCGCTATGGCGGAGGAGGCATATACAACACGCTCAACCTGTTGATGACCAAGCACAAACTCTTTATTGAAGTTCTGGTTCATGAGTTTGGACACTCGTTTGCGGCTCTTGCCGACGAATATGCCTACGAGGGTGAGGAGCCCAACGACTACCCGCTTGATGTTGAGCCATGGGCACAAAACATCACCACTCTCGTTGACTTCGACTCCAAATGGAAATCGATGATGCCTAACGGCAAAGCCATTATCAGCAAGACTGATGACAAGAATCTTGACACTCAGTCTATAGGTCTATATGAGGGGGCTGGATGCGTTCTAAAAGGAGTCTACCGCCCCACTCCAAATTGCATGATGAAGACACTGAAGATTCCCACATTTTGCCCTGTGTGTACAAGGTCAATACAGCAAGTTATAGATTTTTACAGTAACTAAAAACTTAACAAGCGGTCAATGCTTGAAACAAAATAAAACGCAATCAAGGAAGCTACTTTTGATTGCGTTTTATTTTTAAGCTGATTGTCAGACTATTCTATGTAAAGGAGAATGTACTCCTTAGAGCCGAGACCTATGCTTTGAGCATAGTCGGTAATATAGGTGCCGTGCTGACGGTTGATGCGATTGATAAGAGGCTTGTTGTCATCACCTTGAGTGCCATTATAGTTGAACACCATGTCAAGACACGCCTGATCGGCTGCCACCGGGTCGAGGCTTGCAACAATGCCGATATCCTTGATGGCGGGAGCCTCGGGTGAGCCGTCACAGTCACAGTCCACACTCATATTGTTCATCACGTTGATATAAATCACGCGACCTCCCATATAGTTATGAACCGCTTGTGCTGCAGCAGCCATCGACTCAAGGAAAAGGTTCTGAGTGGGACCGGCAGCTATGTAGTCCTTGGTCCATGCGAGTTGAGCGTCGTCGGTCTTGCCAGCACTGTGAATATAGGCCTTGCCGGCAGTAGAAGCGACACCTATGCTCGCATTCTTGAGAACACCACCAAAACCGCCCATGGCGTGGCCCTTAAAGTGGGCAAGGTTAATCATGAAATCGTAGTTGGCAAGATGACCGCCCACAATGTCATACTTCAAGTGCTTACGGTCCTTAACGGGGATGCGAATTTGGTCTAACTCGTCCATTATGTCAACTGCAAATATTGAGTCAAAACCGTGCTCATGGATGGTCTGCCAGTGTTTCTTAACGTCCTGACGAGTACCGCCATAAGCAGTGCAGCACTCCACTATGGTGCCATTAACTTCCTCAACCAGATTGCGGATGAGCGTGGGCTTGAGATAGTGGTTGTTGCCACCTTCGCCTGTTGAAATCTTCACTGCCACACGGCCGGTAGCCTCCACACCGAGAGCCTTGTAAATCTTAACTAACGACTCGGGACTGATGTCTCTGGTAAAATACACACGTGGTGCTTTAGTCAATTCCACATCTCTTGCCTGGGCAGCCATCACTGCAGGCGTCAAAGCCAATAAAACAAATAATTTCTTCATATTTTCCCTGTTTAATAAATTTCTTGTGCAAATTTAATTCAAATAATCAAGTAATTCACTAATTTTGCGGACTAAATTAAATGACATGAGACAATTTACCGAAATACAACTGCAGGAGCTTGAGAAGATGATGAGCGGAGAGCCCTACGATGCCAGCGACAACACCGAGTTGCTCGACATCTTGCAGGAGACACAGGAGATGTGTCGCAACTATAACAACCTGCGTCCTTCACAGCAAGAAGAAAAAGATGCTCTCATCAAGCGCATCTTAGGCAGGACAGGTGAACAGCTCAAGGTGCTGCAGCCATTCTTTTGCGACTACGGATTCAACATTGAAGTTGGCGAAAATTTCTTTGCCAACACCAACTTGGTGATTCTCGATGAGGCCAAGGTGACCTTTGGTGACCATGTATTCATCGGTCCTAACTGCTCTTTCTACACTCCATGCCACCCCATTGATGCCGAGAGCCGCAATGCCGGTAAGCAATGGTCTCTTTCCATCAATGTGGGCAACAACGTCTGGTTTGGCGGAAACGTCACAGTGTGTCCGGGAGTAAGCATTGGCGACAACGCAGTTATTGGCGCAGGAAGTGTTGTGATTCATGACATACCCGCCAATGTAGTTGCCGCAGGAAATCCCTGCAAAGTTATCAAACACATTTGAGAGAGGCTTCAACAAGGGTTAAATCTAATATTTTAAATATTACTATAAATTAATGATCTATTTATTATTTGCTCTATTGATGGGGTTCTGCACCCCTCTACAAACGGCCGCCAACTCGCGCATGCGCCAACTTGTGAGTTCGGCACCGCTTTCAACGCTTATTTCCTTTGCCGTATCAACCATAGTGCTAATCATTGTTGCGCTAATCACATCGAGTCCCCTGATTCCATCGCAACAAGCGTTTCACGATGCCCCATGGTGGAGCTGGTTCATTGGGGTTATTCCTTTGATTACCATTACCATCGCCATTCATCTTTTCAAGGAGATAGGGCAACTTCAGGCAATGGTAATTCCAATTTTCAGCCAGTTGCTATTCAGTTTATGCATTGACCATTTTGGCTGGTTTGGGGCGAAAGTAATGCCCATGAACTGGGAACGAGTGATTGGAGCCTTGCTGCTGATAGTGGGCGTGACAATGGTGGTCATCATTCCTCGACTCAAGGGTAATAACACAAAGACCGACAATAGCACAGCACGACTATTGCTATGGCAAGCGGCAGCGGTGGTCTCGGGATGTCTCTCGGCTGTGGTTGGAGCTATTCTCGCCTCACTTGGGCAAGTGATAGGTTCAGCAATTCAGGCCACAACAGTACTCTTCGCAATTGCCACAGGAGTGATGATAGTATTCTGCAGTCTCAATGGCAGCGTAGTAAAAATCAGAAGGGCTTTCACGACATCTGCCCCATGGTGGATGTGGTCAGGTGGCATCTTGGGCGCAATTATCGTCTATGGCAACGCATGGCTAATTCCGCTAATTGGCGTGAGCGTCTTTATGATGACACTTCTCATTGGACAACTATTGCTAAGCCTCCTGATGGAGCGAAATGGCTGGCTCGGAGCTCCCAAGAAGCACATTAGCATCGTGCAAATTCTTGGCATCATCATCATGCTTGCCGGCGTGACACTCATAAAGCTGTATTGAAATCAAAGACACATAGGCACAATTCTCAATGTAAATGGTGCCAATAACATTATTTTGGGTCAATAAAATACAAGGAGAAGCGGTCGCTTGACTGCTTCTCCTGTTTTTTAAAATCCTAATCGACAATATTACTAAATCATAGCAAACATTTCGGTGAGCGATGAAGTTATGCTGCTCAAGCTTGCATAGATGCAGCTAATAATACCGATGAAGATAATACCAAGTGTGCAAATCCACAGACCAGCTCTCTCGGTCCAGTGCGACTTGAAAGCAGGAATCACACATTCATCCTGACGGATGAACATTGCTTTTACCACAAGCAAGTAATAGTAGAGCGAGATGATGGTGTTGACCAACGCAATGAATACGAGCACATAGATTGCCACGCTGTGAGTTTGTGCTGCACCCAAGAAGATGAAGAACTTGCTGAAGAAACCTGCAAATGGTGGAATACCACCAAGAGAGAACATCGCAAGCATCATCACAAAGGCGAGCCAAGGATTAGTCTTGAACAGACCATTGTAATCATCGGTTGTCACCTTACCGGTCTTACGCTCTATCACTGCAATCACGCCAAAGGCAGCCAGGTTGCTGAAGATGTAAACCAAAATGTAGTACATCATCGATGCCATACCCACATGATTGGCAGCAACCACGCCAAGCATTATGTAACCAGCCTGAGAGATTGATGAGAATGCCAGGAAGCGCTTGAGGTTGCGCTGACGAATGGCAAAGAGGTTACCCACTGTTATGGTAATGATGATTATTGCATAGAGCATCCATTCCCAGATGGAAGCATAAGCAGCTCCAAACACTTGTACTAAAATCACAAAGAAGGCAAACGCTGCCGAACCCTTGCTAATTACCGACAAGTAGCTGGTAACCATTGTTGGAGCACCCTGGTAAACGTCGGCAGTCCACAGGTGGAATGGAACAAGCGAGAGCTTGTAACCCACACCCGAAATAAGGAATGCCAATGCCACGATGAGCAACAATGAATTATCGCCTTGAATGCTTGATGCTATCTCGCTAAAATAGAGAGTTCCAGTAATACCATACACAAAGGAGAGACCCAGCAACATGATTGCCGAGCTGAACACAGCTGTCAACACATATTTTGCTGCTGCCTCATGACTCTCGTAGTGCTTCTTTTCAAATGCAACCAGTGTAGCAAGAGGCAGCGAAGCAGTCTCAAGACCAATTACAAATACCAAGAAGTGACGACCCGAAATCATCAGGTACATACCAAACAGAGTAAGCAACATCAGTTCATAGAACTCACCACGACGCACGCTCACGAAGTCGCTGTTGGCCCACTTGATGGACTGCAGCAGCACGATGAACATACCAATGTTGAGTATGTTTTTCATTGCCCAAGTGGCTTTATTTGACTCAAACATTTCGCCAAAAGCCATTCCCTCTTGAACATTAACCGGACAGAAGCTGAATATTGTGAAAATGCCAAACACTATAGTTGCAAACAGAGGCAAGCCCTTCAGTGTCTTGGCAGGCATGAATGTGTCATATAAGAATACAAGCAAGAAGACTACCAAAAGTCCTATTTCTTGCGGCATCATTAAAAATTGAGAATAATCCATAAGTATATTATCTGTTTTTTAATTCAACACTATTATTACATAACACTTGTCAAAGCCTCAACCACGGGATTGAAACTGTCGCGGATGATGTTGATGAAGAAATTGGGGAAGCAGCCTATTATTGCCACCGCAATGATGAGAGTGGCAGTAGAGATGCGCTCGGTTGCGTCGGCATCGGTGAGCGAGCGATGATGCTCATTTTGAACGGCACCATAGAGCAATTTACCCACAACTCGCAGGATGTAGACTGCTGTGATGACTATAGAAGTGGTAGCCGCAATAGTAAGCACGCGGTGGAACATATCCTGATGCTCAAATGAGCCAACGAAAATTGTCATCTCGGCAACGAAACCGCTCAATCCAGGCAGACCGAGAGATGCGAAACCGGCAATCACATATCCAACACCCAAGTAAGGCATGATGTGCATTAAGCCACCCATCTCACGGATGTCACGGGTGTGAGTGCGACCGTAAATCATACCGATAAGCGCAAAGAACAACGCTGTCATCAAGCCATGTGAGAGCATCTGCAGCACAGCACCAGTCATCGCGGTATTGTTAAACATCAAGATAGCGAAAAGCACCATACCGCAGTGACTTACCGACGAGTAAGCATTGATATACTTAAGGTCGGTCTGGACACATGCGCTGAAGGCACCGTAAACGATACTGATACCTGTAAGAGTCAAGAAAATCCATCCCATCTGCTGTGCAGCAAAAGGCATGAGGTAGATTGCCACGCGGAAGCAACCGTAACCTCCCAGCTTCATAAGCACACCAGCATGCAGCATCGACACTGCTGTTGGAGCACTGGCATGACCATCGGGAGACCATGTGTGGAACGGGAACATGGCACCCAGCACGCCAAATCCCACGAATGTCATCGGGAACAAATACATCTGCCAATTGTGAGGTATAGCATTGTTCTTGGCTATCTCAAGCAAGTTCATGGTGTATTCACCGGGAGTTGCTGTAGAGTGGAAGTAGATGCCAATGATGCCAAGCATCAAGAATGCCGAGCCACCCATAAGCATGAGGGTCAGCTTCATGGCACTGTAAGTCTTGTTACCACTACCCCACACACCTATCAGCAGATACATTGGTATAAGCGCCACCTCATAGAACATGAACATTGTGAACAGGTCAACGCTTATAAAGAAACCAAACACACCTGTCGACAAGAGGAAGAACCAAAGGAAGAACTGCTTGGGTAGCGGATCCATCTTCCAAGAAGCAAATACTCCTGCAAAGACAATGAATGCCGAAAGCAATATCATTACCACCGAGACACCATCGACTCCCAGTGCGAGTTTAATGTTTAATGGAGCATACCAAGTGACACTGGTGGTGAGAATCATATCGTCGGTAACGCCAAGATGACGTTGACGAAGGAAATAGAACACCAGATAAAGTGCCAAACCCACCAATGCTGTCGCGCCGGTGACGGCAACGGCTCTAATCGCGTCGATGCCCTTGTTCTTGCAAAGGGCAAGTCCTCCCAATGTCAAGATTGGGATTATCACGAAATAAATAAGCATATTAGAGAAAATTTCCATAATCTATCTTTATTTTAGAACCGTTGATTAAAAGCATAAAACCACTGCACCGGTGATTGCCGCCAAGAGCACTGCACCAATGATATAGTAGGAAACATAACCTTGAACATTGCCCGACTGCATCTTGCGAATGCCGAACGAAGCACTGTTAGTAACATTACCGAGCAGGTTAAAGAAACCATCGATGATGGTTCGGTCAAACCAAGCAATGGGCTTGCTTATACCCTGGAAAATAATCTTGTGGGTAATGAACTGATAGAGCTCGTCCATATAGAAGCGACGATAACTTGCAGTCCACAAGCCCTTGAACATGGTAGCCAACTTGTCGGGCAGAGGGTTCTCCTTGCGATACATTACAGTTGCGAGGACGATACCGATGAGAGCAATACCAACGCTTGCACCAGCCACGCTCCAGTTCATGTGAGTTTCAAGGGCTTTTCCGTTCCATGACACGAGGTCACCAGCCGGAACAAATCCTGCTACACATGAAATTAGAGCCAAAACAATTAGTGGCACTGTCATGGTCCAAGGCTGATCCTTGGGAGCATGTTCGCCATGAACCTCATGTTTCTTCCAGAAGAAGATGAGGTAGTAGATACGGAACATGTAGAATGCTGTCATTCCGGCAACCAGCGACATCCACAACCCCCAACCAATGCCCTTCTCATAGCAAGCAACAAGAATCTCGTCCTTACTGAAGAATCCTGCAAATGGAGGGATACCGGCGATTGCCAAGCAGCCAATGAGGAAGGCGATGCTTGTAATTGGCATGTACTTGTGCAAGCCATGCATCTTGCTGTTCTCGTTGCTGTGAACAGCATGGATGATTGCACCGGCACACAGGAAGAGCAATGCCTTAAACATAGCGTGAGTGAACAGGTGGAACATCGATGCCATGTAACCGAGACCTGCCTCATGACCACCAATCAACTGACCCTTAGCACTACTTACGGCAAGAGAGGTCATCATAAATGCAATCTGAGAAATGGTTGAGAATGCCAGTGCACGCTTGATGTCGCTCTGAGTACAAGCAACTGCCGCAGCGTAGAAGGCAGTGAAAGCACCAACCACACAGATGATGTCCATAGCACCTTGTTCAAGCACATAGAGTGGGAACAGACGAGCTACCAGGAACACACCTGCCACAACCATTGTAGCGGCATGGATGAGAGCCGAAACTGGAGTTGGGCCCTCCATAGCATCGGGCAGCCAAATGTGTAATGGATACATAGCACTCTTACCGGCTCCACCAATGAAAATGAACGTCAATGCCCAACCGGCAACCGAGCACCCCATGAAGGTGATTCCCTGAGCACTGGTGAACGCATTGCACACGCCTTCTCCGTTCTGACCCATCATTTCAACAAAGTCGAAGGTATCGGTATAGAATGACAAGATCAAAATACCAATAAGGAAGAACAAGTCGGCAAGACGTGTAACGATAAATGCCTTCTTTGAAGCATGGTTGGCAGGTTGCTGGCCATAATAGAATCCAATGAGCAGATAGGAAGAAACACCCACCATCTCAAAGAAGATGAACATCTGGAAGATGTTGGTCGAAACCACCAGACCAAGCATAGAAAAGGTAAACAGCGCCAAATCGGCATAGTAACGCTGGAATCCTTTTTCAGGGTTACCGTCGTGGTCGCTCATATAACCCAAGCTATACAAGTGCACCATGAAAGAAACCGTACAAATAACTATCAACATCATTGCCGAAATGGGGTCGAGCAAAATGCCAAGACGAACCACCAGCTTGTCGGCATAGAATGAAAGCCACGACCAATCGGTAGTGACGATTTGTTGACGAACACCATCAACCACTTGACCTTGACCGGTACCATAGAAATAAGTTATTGCTATGGCATAGGCCAACACTGTTGTAACAGCCATTGCCAGCACTCCTATCACTCCGGTAATCTTGCGAGGCATCTTCACGCCCACAAGTCCCAGGAAGAGGAACATGAAAAAGGGAATGGCAAGAACGTATATTGTACTACTTAATGGCATAACTTAGAATTTCATTTTGGTTATTTGGTTGATGTCAACATTCTTGGCAAGCCTGTATACATTGATGATAATTGCGATGGCTACCGCTGTCTCGGCAGCCGCAATGGCTATTGCAAACAAGGTGAAGAACATGCCTTCCTGCTGGGCAGGGAACAAATAACGGTTAAACACTACAAAGTTGATATCCACCGAGTTGAGCATCAACTCAAGCGAAATCAAAATTGCTATCATATTCTTGCGGGTGATAAACCCATAAACACCGCAGCCAAACATTATAAGACTGGGGATGAGATACATTAATA
>CAMJZF010000062.1 GCA_946410125.1 uncultured Prevotellaceae bacterium
TGGCTGTTCCACAGCAGTATATACCAGTCGGTGAGCAGGTTGAAGTTGTACTTTGTGTCGCTGGCGAGGAAAAGCTCGAGAGTCTCACCATAAAGGCGGTGCTCGGGCTCGCTCTTTAGCCGCTCGATTTGTTCCTCACGGTTCCACCTGACGATGTGCAGGTAGTCCTTGTGGTTCTCAAAGTCGAAGAACAGCTGCGCCACGTCGAGCGCATTGGACACCAGTCGCTTGTCCATCATTGAGCCACTCAGCCGTGCGTTGCCTGCGAGGTGCTCAAATGCGTTTTTCACGAGGTCGAGCTGTGCAAACGGGCTGGGAATGGCAGTGCGCGGGTTCTCCGAGAGACCTCCGTTAGGGTCCTTGATTTGCCTGATGTCGTCATCAACGTAGGTCGAGACAGGAATCCAGTCCTGTGCGCTCGTCTTGGTTGTCTTGTTGTTATATGATAGTACTTGACTCATAGTAGTTGTGAGTTGTCGAGTTTTCAGTTATCGAGTGGTCGAGTTCTCGAGTTCTCGAGTGGTCGATTGTTTTATTTTTTAGTTGAGGTTATTGTAGCGGTCGGTGATGATTTTCTCGGCGGCGGTGTAGAAGAGATCCATGAGCTTGAGCTCGGGATTGGAACCATAGCGGTTGTTATCGCGGCTAAGGCGGTTCATCTCAGCCTTGAAAACGTCGTTGTCGACTTTTTTGTTGCCAAAGAGTCCCTTCTTGGTGAGCACCTTGTGGATGGCCTTGTTCATGTCCATCTCGCCCTCGTTGAAGAGGGTGACGTGGCGGCGGTTGTGCAGTAGCTCGGTAAGCCACTCAATGTAGCTGTCGAAGAACTGCTGTGTGAGCACTCGGTAGAACTGTGTGCCTGTGAACTCGCGTGTAATCTTGGGAGCATCCTCGGTGAATCCCTGCCCAATAATGCCGTCGAGGCCTGTGCGCAGGAAGATGTATAACAGGTGCATCTTTACAAGCGGGCGGTAAATCATTGAGCGGGTTTCCTGTCCGAAGCATGAGAAGTCGACAAAGTCGGTGTCGCGCTCAAGACCGTATTCAAATGCCTTGGTCGGCAGGGGCTCTCCGGTAGCGGGGTCGGATAGCTCGCTGTCGCTCATGCTCATGAACTTGAACGGCGCCATAGCTCCCACCATCTCGATGAGGTGGGCGGGGTCGTGCTGGTCGCGCTTGTCGCCGGGGTCGTAGGCATAGGGTGAGTTGTGGCCGTGGTCGCCAAGGTAGAAGATGGCGTTGACGGCATTGCGCCCGTTGCCGGTAAGGGTGTTATTGTAATATTCGAGCGCACTTTGCGTCTTGACAATGAAATCGGCGTTGTCGATGCGCTTGTCTTGCTTGTCATCGCTCTCCATGAGGGAGAAATAGGGCAGCACGGTGAGTCCGCCGATGGGTGCCTTTTGCAAGAAAGCCTTGTTCTTGGCATCGATGTTCTTGGCCTGACGAATGTTCTTGACGATGATAGGGAAGCCTGCCGCACCGGTTCCGCCAAAGATGCTGCTGATGAAGAAGATGCGGTCGCCGTCGGCAAAGACGTTGGCAAACGCCTTGAACTCGTTGCTGTCCTTGATGCTGTTGAGTGCCACACTGCCAATGTTGGGTGACCCCACAAAGCCGATGCTCATCTTGTTCTCAAGCTGATAGTCGGCAAAGAGCAGCGAGGTGAGAGCCTGGTTGGGCTCGTTCATCGTGTTGTAGCTGATGAAGTCGCGGAACTTGTAGTTCTCGACAGCGGCGAGGTTGAAGATGAATGAGTCGTCGAGTGGCACCTGAGTGCTCGATACCACTTCCTTGAGGCTTGAAATCTTGGTGGCAAAGAATCCGTTGGCATTGGCATTCTTGCCATAGAGTTTCTCGCGTATGGTGCCGTAGGCGCTGAGCAGCCGCTCGGTGCGCTTGAGGTCGGCGTTAGACTTGTGCGGATCGATGATTATTGGAACTAATTCCACGTCTTGCAGAGGTTTTCCGTTGGCGTCGACAGGTCGCACGCCAGCGGCGCAAAGCATGATCATCGACTTGAGCACGCGTGAGCCGGTTCCTCCAATGGCAAAGATGAATAGTTTCATTCGTTTATTGTTGTGGTTTTATTATCGTTTATTACTTAATTGGGTTATGACCGGGTGAGGAAAAAACACTCTCTCCTCTCTCCTCTCCCTCTTCCCTCTCCCCTATTGAGGAATGGGCGTGTGGCGGCAGTTGCTGCTCCACCATCGCATCGAGAAGGAGGCAATAACAAACATTATTGCCGCTACCAAGATGTTGTGCAGCACAAAGGAGAATGAGTAGGTGCCGTAGTCCAAGCCATCCATGCGAGCGTCGATTACAAAGAAGCACACGACAGGGGTGAGCAGGCATGTGATGCCGAGCATCGACAACCAGTGATACCATCGGTCGAACTTTACCGAGTTGATGAGATAGTAGTAGATTGCCGCCATGCCCCATGTCATGGCAATGGTGATGAGTGCCACAATACCATAGGCTCCGTCGTTGTACATGAACTGGCTGAATCCGTTTACATAGTAAATAGCCTCATATAACACTGCGCTGAAAAACCAGAAAAGCACTGATATCACTGCGCCAATAATTAAGAATATTACCTTGTCTCGCATAGTTTGTTAATCGTTATGTGTTCTCTATCTATGAACTGATTAATTTAGTTTTTTAGTTTAATTGAAATTTTGCCGTAGGTGTCGTCGCCTGCCGAGAAGGCATCGAAGATGCCTTGCAGGAAGCGGTTAAGGCCAAAGGTGGTGGTTGCAAAGCCTGGCGCGGCGGGGTTGGTGTCGCCGGTCGATGACGACTCGTTAATCCAGCTGGGGAACTGGTTGTTGAGGGTGATGGAGAGTTCGTCGCGCGACTTGTCAAACTTGCCCTTGGCAGTAATTAGGTGAGTCATGCCGTCGAGGTAGGCGCGGTTGTTGTTGGTCACGTCGCTGGGCTTGATGGCACGGATGGTGATTTCAAACCCGCTTTGCGACTGCACGGCATAATTGTTGATGTTGGTAAGGAACGCATCGTCCTTGTTGAGCGGCTTGAGGTTGGCAGCAACAGTGAAGCAGATGATTCCCGTCTCGCGGTCACCCTCGCAGTGGGTGAGCTCGCAGTCGCTGTCGTGCGAGAGTCGGAACCTGCCCACGTTGTCTTTCCAGTCGGGCACCACCTTGCAGTTGAGGTTGCTTTGAGCCTGATTGAAACGATAGCTGTTCTTCACGCCGTTGGGGCGCAAGAACTTGGCATAGCGGTCGTCGGCGCTCATTCGGTCGATGGTGGCGGAATCGGCAACGATTATCAGGTAGAATGGACGCTTGCCGTTGTAGCTGAAGGGTGCTCCGTTATAGGGGTAGTACATGCCGTTGTAGTCGCCCATGAGCTGGTTGACGATAATCGACTTACCCTTGTAGGTCTTGAAGATGCTGGTTGCCACGCTGTTTTCCTCGTTGAGAATTTTCTCGACGCTCACATCGGCTGTGTTTTGCGGCGAGTAGATGAGGTCGGTGACGAGGACGCTCACGTTGCCCGGCTTTTGTGCCTGTATAATCTTCTCGAAGATTAGCTTGAAGTCGGTGTAGCTGGCATTGCCCGTTCCACTGGTGCTCTCGTAGATGTTGCGGTCCTGCAGGAAAGAGTCGACGGTGCCGCTATAGGGATAGATGTTGTCGTTGACGATGTTGATTTTCACGCCTTCCTTGGCGGGGAAGAAGTTAATGAGGTCGTTGACAGCCTTCTTGAGCTGACCGCCGCCGCCCGGGGTGTCGTAGGGTGTCATTGAGCCACTGCGCTCAAAATAGATGGTTAGGGTGAGTTCCTTGAGACCGTAGCCCATGATGTTCCACGTCATGGGCGGGCGCAGCTTGCTGCCCACCTCGTTGATGTACTTGCCTAAAGCCTCGACGTTGATGTCGCCGCTCTCGGTAAGGAATTGCGCATAGCTGCCCGGGTTTGCCTTGATGATTGAGCAGATGGAGTCGTAGCGTGCCTGTGTGGTGTCGCCCTCGATAAATGCCCTTTTTATGGTTTTTTCTAAGCCTCCGCCACCGCAAGAGCTCATGATGAGCATGGCGCAAATCACCAAGGATGCTGCGGAAGCCAGTTGTAATACTCGTCTTATCATGTTCATTGTCAATAAGTTTAAAAACAGAGTTTTTAATAAGTGGTGATGAGGCACAATGCTACCTCACCTTATAACTTGCAAAACTACAAAAAAATATTCATTTACACATTATTTAAACAAGAATTAAGAAAAAAATAATAAAACGGTGGTGATGTGATGTCAGCCTTAGATTTCTCATGTGATAAGCAATCTTTGTGCCAAAAAAATCTGGATTGTCATAAATTCTAATGACCGATTTGGGATAAAAAATGAGCTGTTGCACTGAAACGAAAGCGACATTTTGAAGGCATTTTTTTAGAAAAACATCACAAAATGGCTAAACATTTTTGCCATTAAATAAAAAATGTATACCTTTGCGTGCTATTTTTGTGAAGTAAATATTTTTGCAAATAAAAAACATAAAAAACAAGAATAATGGCAGCATTAGAAAAAATTAGAAAAAGAGCCGCAATTTTGACAATTGTGATAGGCGCAGGCCTACTCGCATTTATCCTTGAAGAGGCTGTGCGTGCCTCGGGTGCATTTACCACCGACACGCTGGCAGCAAAAGTTGGCGATGAGAAAATTGAGATGCAAGAATTCCAGAACCTGTCGCAGAGCCGTCAGCAGGCGCAAGATCCTGACAGCAAGACCGATCCTGCGATTATGCAGCAGCAACTCTTGCAAGAATTAATTCAAGAGAAGTTGATTTCTCAGGAGTGTGAAGAATCTAACATCACCGTGTCGGGTACCGAGGTCGCCGAGTTGATGACCAAGAACCCACCACAATCAATCATGCAGTTGTGCCAGCAGAATGGCATTGACCCCCAGACATTGCTCCAGCAGCTTAAGAACCCTGGCAACATCAATCCTAATGACCCAGGTTTCCAGCAGGTGCGTGCCCTCTATGAGACTGAGGCTCAGAAGATGGCTACCCAGCTCAAGCAGGCAAAGCTTGGTATGCTCTTGATGGGTTGCTTGCAGGCCAATGACGTTGACATCCAGCTCACTAAGGAAGAGAGCTCTGTTTATGACGTGACCTACGCCCGCGTTGACTATGCAACTGTTGACGACAGCAAGGTGAAAGTTACCGATGCCGACCTCAAGGAAGCTTACACAAAATATAAAGAACTTTTCAAGCTCGACGAAGAGCAACGTCGCGTACATTATATTAAGGTGAACATTGATCCATCGACTAAGGACAAGGCCGCTGCTGCCGTAGCAATAAACAAGATTTATGCAGCGCTCCAGGGTCAGCCCGGCATCAGTGGTGTGCGTTCTAACAGCGACGTAGTTCTTGACTCAATTACTACCACTCAGGTCGACAAGCAAGTGTTTGGCACTAAGGTAGAGAATAAGGATGAGCTTATTAAGAATCTTATTGCCGGTGGCTTGAACGCTTGCGACAAGAAGGATCCCACTGGTCGCGACCGCAACACCTTTATGTACAAGGTGACCAGCACCTACCAGAGCATCGACTCTATTGGTCTCGACGTGGTGATGGTACAAGGTCCTAAGGCCCGTCAGGATTCAGTAATGGCACTGTTGAACGGTGGCATCGCGATTGACTCGCTCACATCTAACCCCAACATCCAGATTCAGAAGTCTAACGGTCAGAACCTTGCCCGCGCATTCCAGCTTCCCGACTCTATCCGCACAAAGGTTAACACCGCCGTTGGCTCGTTCTTCGTTTATCAAGCCAGCGACCAGGGAGCTGTTTTTGCCAAGGTTGCAGAGTCGAAGCCTGCTCTTACATTCTACAACATTGCCCGTGCCAAGTATGTAGACTATCCAAGCGAGGACACCAAGTCGGGGCTTCAGGATAAGCTTCAGAAGTTCATGAACAAGAATAAAGACATCAAGGCATTTGAGAAAAACGCAAAGGCTGCCGGCTACGATATCGTAGAGGAGGTTATCAACCCCGCTACCACTCAGCTTGGAGCACAGCGTTCGCAGTTTGGCATGATGCCCGGTATCCCCGAGAGCCGCAAGGCTGTTAAGTGGGCTTACGAGAGCAAGCCAGGTTCAATTTCTCAAATCTTCATCAGCGACACCGAGATGCTCGTTGTGGCAGTAGACGATGTTTACAAAGATTACGTGCCAATGACCGACCCATCGGTTAAAGAGAGTCTCACCGAGCTCGTTAAGAACGAGAAGAAGGGTGAATACCTGATGAAACAGTACAATGGCAAGGCTAAGGACTTGGCAGGCTATGCAGCATTGATGAAGGCTACCGTCGACAGCGCAAGCGTTTCGATGGGTGCTCCCCAACAGATGCTTGACGGCAGGGTGTCGGGTCTCATTGCAGGTCTTGGCGCTAAGGCAAAGGGTAAAGTACATCTCGTGGCTGGTCGCAACGCAATATTTGCTGTTCAGGTCAACAATGTAACTCCTGCCCGTGACCTTCCCAAGAATCAGCTGGCAATGCAGTATCGTCAGCAGCACTTCCCAGTGCAGCAGATGTTCAATGCTATCATGCAAGGCAGCCGCAAGGTTAAGAACAACCTCGTCAAGTTTAGCTAAAGACGCTTGATGTTAGTTAAAGAAAAAAGGTGTTGAGCAGTTGCTCAATACCTTTTTTTTTTAACAAAATGTTGTGAGAAAGCAAAATTATGAGTAATTTTGACCGATTTAAACTACGTTATTCAGTAAAATGACCGAAATTAATCTATTGCAAGACGAGATAATTGAGGAGTTCAGCGGCATGGACGACTGGATGGACCGTTACTCCTATATAATAGAACTGGGCAATAGCCTTGAACCACTTGACGATAGCCTGAAGACTCCCGACAACCTTATTGAAGGTTGCCAGAGTCGCTTGTGGCTCGATGCCCAATACCGCGACGGAGTGGTGACCTACCGTGCCGACAGCGATGCCATCATAGTGAAGGGCATTGTGGCTATGCTCATACGCGTGCTCTCGGGTCAGAAACCTCAGGACATCGTTGATGCCGACCTTTACTTCATCGACCGAATTGGTCTGCGCGACCACTTGTCGCCAACCCGCAGCAACGGGCTGCTGTCGATGCTCAAGAACATGAAGGCCTATGCAATGGCTTTTACAATGCACAATGGATAATGCATAATGCACAATTCATAATGTACAATGTACAATGCACAATGTACAATGCACAATGCATAATGAATCAACCATAAAACTTTGAATTTAAAAATAATATTAACTTAAAAAACTATTAACTGACTATGTTACAAGATTTATGGAACAACAATCGCATGGTGGCTATGCTCATTGCGATCCTGATTGTGGTGTTGCCTTTCCTCATTTACTATGTGATTGAGGCAAAGAAGAAGCACCCAAAGGGCCTTATCTCGGCCGCGCTGTCCAACATGGGCGAGCGATTTGGCTACTACATCATGAATGCAGTGCTGCTGCTTTTCCTGTGCTCAAAGTTTGGCATCAGCGACGACGCTGCAGGCTGGATTTATGCCGTGTTCTATTTCCTGATCTACGTGCTTAGCCTTCCTGGCGGCATGGTTGCCGACAAGTTGCAGAATTACAAGGGCACAATCATGTCGGGTCTCATTGTGATGGCTGCCGGCTATATAATCCTGTCGTTGCCTGTGTTTGGTGGCAATCCTGGCAATGTGCCATCGTGGATTCTCGTGCTCACCTGCTTTGCCCTCGTGCTCATCGCAGCTGGCAATGGCTTGTTCAAGGGCAACCTGCAAGCTATCGTGGGTCAGATGTACGACAACTTTGAGGCCGAGGCAGCCAAGAAAGGTCCCGAGGAGCTTGCAATTGCCAAGTCGCGTCGCGACAGTGGTTTCCAAATCTTCTATGTGTTCATCAACATTGGTGGCGTGATTGCGCCTTTCGTAGCACCATTGTTGCGCAGCGCAATGCTTAAGCTCGACGGCTTCATCTATAATGCCGACCTTCCACGCTTGTGCCACGGTTTCTTGAGCGGAACCCTCAAGGGCGACGACATGCAAAACCTCAACACCCTTGCTCAGAGCTCAATCATTGATGGTGGCCAGGTGGGCGACATCGCCACCTTCTGCACAAGCTACCTTGAGAGCTTCAACACCGGTGTTCACTACTCATTCATTGCATCGGCCCTGGCCATGCTGATTTCGTTCTTCATCTTCGTGGCCACCCGCAAGGCTCTGCCCAACCCCATCAAGAAGGTTAAAGAGGCAGTTGAGGTAAGCAAGGAGCAAGTTACTGCCGATGCTAAGGAGATTAAGCAGCGCATGTATGCCCTGTTTGCAGTGCTCGGCGTGGCAGTTTTCTTTTGGTTCTCGTTCCACCAGAATGGTCAGTCGCTCTCGGTGTTTGCCCGCGACTTCTGTAACACCAGCTCAATAGCTCCCGAAATATGGCAATGCATCAATCCATTCTTTGTGATTGTGCTCACACCTATCATTATGATGATATTTGCGTCACTGGCACGTAAAGGCAAGGAGATTTCCACACCTCGCAAGATTGCGTTTGGTATGTTCTTGGCGGCTTGCGCCTACATCTTCCTCATTGCCATCGCAGCCACCAATGGCTATCCCTCGGGCGAGGAATTCAAGAGTATGCCCGAAGCTATGAAGGATGCCATGAAGGCAGGCCCCTGGGTGCTGATTGTTACCTATTTCTTCCTCACCGTGGCCGAGTTGTTCATCTCACCACTTGGCCTGTCGTTTGTGTCGAAGGTTGCTCCCACCCATCTGCAGGGCATCTGCCAGGGCTTGTGGCTGTGTGCTACCGCCATTGGTAACCTGTTCATTGCTCTGGGTGTGACAATGCTCAACAACTTCCCAAATCAGTGGCAGTGCTGGGCAGTGTTTGCCGGCTTCTGCCTCATCTCGATGGGCGTTATGCTTGGCATGGTGAAGTGGCTCGAGCGAGTTACTAAGTAACATGTCACAACAAGGCAAAAATATAGCTTAAAATCACCCTGGGGCGAGTGTCTTGCCCTGGGGTGTTTTTTATCAAAACCCTACCAAAATGGTGTAAAAAAAGCGAAAAGTCAATATACAATAACAAATTTAAAAACAATCAACCATGTTTAAAAATCAACCTAAAGGCTTGTATGCCCTGGCGCTTGCCAACACCGGCGAACGCTTTGGCTACTACACAATGATAGCCGTTTTTGCGCTCTTCCTGCGCGAGAACTTCGGGCTTGAGCCAGGCACTGCAGGTCTTATCTACAGTAGCTTCCTGATGCTGGTATATTTCTTGCCAGTGATAGGTGGCTTGCTTGCCGACATCTTTGGCTACGGCAAGATGGTTACCAGTGGTATCCTGATTATGTTCTTTGGCTATGTGGCACTTTCGGTACCACTTGGCGGCGACACCGTGGCGCTCGTGGCGATGATGGGTGCCCTGTTGCTTGTGAGTCTGGGAACAGGCTTGTTCAAGGGTAACCTCCAGGTGATGGTGGGCAACTTGTATGACGACCCCAAATACAGCGACCGGCGCGATGCAGCCTTCAGCATCTTCTACATGGCAATCAACATTGGTGCGATGTTTGCGCCAACGGCAGCAGTGAAGATTATGGAATATGCGCAAAAGAATCTGGGTGTGAGCGTTGCCGACAGCTACCACTTCGCCTTTGGCGTGGCATGTGTTTCACTCATTCTCTCAATAATTATTTACTATGCCTTCCGCGGCACTTTCAAGCACGTTGAGAAAAGTGCCATTTCGAGCAAGAAAGGCAATAAAGAGTCGGTTGCAGCAGCCACGCTGCCTCCTGGTGAGACCTCAAAGCGTGTAGTGGCACTCATCTTGGTGTTCATCGTTGTAATCTTTTTCTGGATGGCTTTCCATCAGAATGGATTGACTCTCACGTTCTTTGCCAACGAGTTTACTGCTCACAGCTCATCGGGCTTGCAGAGCATGGCATTTGACGTGTGGAACTTAGTGCTGTGTATTTTCATCGTCTATGCCGCATTTGCTATCTTCGACACCAAGAGCAACCGCACCCGTGGCATCGCCGGCGGTGTGATAGCAGCATGTGTTGGCGTCCTTGTTTATAGTTATTTCAATCTTGATGGTCCTGTTGATGTGGCGGCTCCCATCTTCCAGCAGTTCAACCCCTGCTTTGTGGTGGCTTTGACACCAGTATCGCTCGCACTCTTTGGATGGCTTGCCCGGAAAGGCAAGGAGCCAAGTGCGCCCCGCAAGATAGCTTTAGGAATGCTTGTCGCTGCTTCGGCATTCCTCATTATGATTGTAGGCTCAATGGGGCTTCCCACTCCCACCGAGCAGGCAGCCCTTGGCAGCAGTGCATCGCTCGTTTCGCCCAACTGGCTGATTTCAACCTATCTGGTGCTCACCTTCGGCGAACTACTGCTCAGCCCAATGGGAATCTCATTTGTCACCAAGGTGGCTCCTCCCAAGCTCAAGGGCTTGATGATGGGTGGCTGGTTTGCCAGCACAGCCCTTGGCAACTTCCTCGTGAGCGTGGGTGGTTACCTGTGGGGCGACCTTCCCCTGTGGGTTGTGTGGAGCGTGTTCATTGGTGTGTGCGTTGTCTCGGCCCTGTTCATGTTCATCATGATGAAGCGCTTGGAGAAAGTGGCAAAATAGCCATTTCCTCTAAGTTATGAAAATACCATAAAAAAGTATCAACATTAATCATTTACTTTACTCATGAAAAAAATCATCACAATGCTGATGGCTGTGGCAATGGTTGTTACAGCATCGGCGCAAGTTCAGTTCAATGGCGGACGCGCAATCCAGAACAAGAGAGTGCTCTCGCAAGAAAAATTAAGTACTAAAGCCAAAGCCGGCTTTAGCAAGAGCCGCATCATGCCCAAGGAGTTGGGCAACCTTATCACCTCTCAGCCCGAAGGCGAGGCCAAGCAATATGTGCGCAGTGGCTACGGCTTTGTGGTATATGACGGCACGCTCTATACCAACGAGCAGAGCAACAAGACCACAATCGTCTATGCCGAGGATGGCAGCACTGTCTATATCAAGAACATCGTTGATGGCATGAGCCAGGACTTTGGTGAGGCGTGGGCAGTGGGCACGCTGAGTGCCGACGGCACTACGATTACCGTCGACCTGGAGCAGACCGTGGGCTGGAGCTACAATTACGAAGTGGGCATCCGCCTCGCCTGGGGACGCACAGTCATCAACGACACTGGCGACATGGTGAGCTTCGTGCGCGACGAGACAGTGACACAAGCCACCTACATCGTCGACAACGCTGCCGGCACCATCGCGCTGCAAGGCACATCGGGCCCCACCGAGTTTGGACAAGGCATCAACGATTTCGTGGCACAGGGACTCACCTGTGTCTATGAGGACGACGGCGCATGGCCCGGCTACCTCGAGTGGAACACCGTTCTCACCTACAAAGAGCCAGTGCCTGTTCCCGAGATCATTAGCGAGCAGCCCGCGGGCGAGCTTCGCAGCTATTTCCGCTCGGGAGGCAACATCTATCAGGGCTGGGATGCACCTTACACTACCGAGCAGTCGGGCTTGGCCGACGTAGTCTTTGCCGAGGACGGCGAGACGGTATATCTGCGCGACGTGGTGTTTGAGGTAGCAAGCGACGTGTGGGTGAAAGGCACCCTCAACGCCGACGGCACCAAGATTACCGTACCCCTCGACCAGTACCTCTACTGGGACGAGAACGAGGAGCGCGGCATGGTGATAAAATGGATTTCCACCAGCGTGTCAAGTTTGGTTGACGAAGAGGGCAACGACGTTAACGTATTAAATGTGGGAGTTGACCCCAATGCCACCGAGGCAACCTACACCATCGACAATGCTGCCGGCACCATCACTCTCGACAACTCTGCCGGCGACATCAATGCCGAGTTCCCCAACAATTTTACCGCTACTGGCCTGGGCGTGGTATATGACGACAACTACTCCTTCTGTGCCCTCGACTTCAACACCGTTTACCGTGAGTTTAATCTGGTTCCTGCCGTTCCTGCCGACCCTGTTCTCTATGAGGACTCATGGTTCGACAGTGGTAGCGAGGATGGCTACAGCTGCTTCGATTTCACCGTGAAGGCCGAGGACGTTGACGGCAACTACATCGACCCCGCCCACCTGGTATATAGCATCTTCACCGACGACGATGTGCCTTTTGTCTTCCTTGCCGACACCTACGTCAACGATCTCACCGAGGACATGACCGAGATTCCTTATGAAATCTACAACGGCGGCTACGACTTTGATGTTTCGCGCATCTACTTCTACCGCACCAATCAGGGCGACAACCCCATGTTTGAGAATCGCATCGGCATCCAGGTACACTACGATGTGCCTGTAGTGAATGAGATGGGTGAAACAACCATTGTGCGCAACTCGTCACACATCGTGTACTGGCAGCAGCCCACCGCAATCTCCACTGTCAATAGCGACAGCGTCACTGCTGTCGACAATGCTTACTATAACATGATGGGACAGCGCTTCACCAGTGGTGCCAACTTGCCTGCAGGAATCTATATTCACAAGGGTAAGAAAGTAATCGTCAAGTAAAGTCCAAGACACACATTGAAATGAAATCGCAAGTTGCCATCAAGTAACTTGCGATTTTGTCTTTTCATGAGGTGCGAAATTATCAACCTATTGTCCCAGAAAGTCGAGGAAAGCTTGCTTGTAGCTGTCGCCAATGGGAATGTAGAGGTCATCGTCGTAGACAATGCGGTTGCGGTCAATCTCGCGAATCTTGCTCTTTTGCACAATATAAGAGCGGTGTACTCTTATAAATCGCGAAGATGGCAGCATCTGCTCAATGGCTTTCATGTTCATGAGCGAGAGGATGGGGTGGGGCGACTGCTCGGTGTAGATTTTCACATAGTCTTTCAATCCCTCAATGTAGCGAATGTCATCGAGGTCAATCTGAAGCAGTTTGTACTCACTTTTTACAAAAATGCTTGTTGCCTCGGGAGCCTTTGGCCCCTCTACTTGCTGAACCATCTTAAACCACTGCAGGGCCTTGTTGCAAGCCTCAAGGAATTCGGGGTAGGAGATGGGCTTGAGCAGGTAGTCCAGGGCATTGATGCGGTATCCGTCGATGGCATACTGATCAAATGCCGTGGTAAATACTACACGAGTAGCCTCGGGCAGCATTTTCGACAGTTCAAGCCCATTGAGTTCGGGCATTTGAATGTCGAGGAACACGAGGTCTACCGGACTGTCGGCAATGCCTTTCATGGCATCTACGGCATTGGAGTATTTGCCACACAATTCCATAAAAGGAATTTTCTTCACATAGCTCACAAGCAGTTCGATAGCCAGTGGCTCATCGTCAATTATTGCGCACTTTATCGTCATTGTAAAGTATTATTTTAGAGTAGTATTTATTGTCATCGTCAATGCCCTTTTCCCATGTGTAGCGGCCATGATACATTAGTTCCAGGCGTTTCTTGACTTGCTCGAGTCCTATTCCAGAGCCGCTCTTGTCGTTGTCGCGCTTGGGGTGGTTGGTGTTGACAATCTCGCACGTTATCTTGTTGTCATCGTTGCTCACGTCAATGTCAATTTCACCCTCCCCCGACTGCGAGATGCCGTGCTTGAAGGCATTTTCAATGAGTGAGATAAAGATGAGCGGAGCAATGGGAGTGGAATCATCTTCCTCAATGTCGATGTTGGTGTTGATTTTCACGTTGTTGGTGACACGAATCTTCATCAATTCAATGTAGTTCTTGATAAATTCCACCTCTTTATATAGCGGTACAAAATTCTTCTGGTTGTCATAGAGGGCATGGCGCAGCAGTTTGCTCAGTTCGCCCACTGCCGTTTGAGCCTTTTCGGGGTCAAAGGCTATAAGGGCATAGATGTTGTTGAGCGTGTTGAGCAGGAAATGAGGATTGAGCTGGTTGCGCAAGTTGTTGAGCTCGGCTTCGGTGCGTATGCGCTCGGCTTCTATCTTGGCTTCCTGCATTTTTCGCCAGCGTTGGCTCAGGCGAATGGCCACACTTAATCCCACAACAAGAATCAGCATAAACGAAAGCTGCACAAAGCGGGTCCATTGCGGTGGTGCATTAAAAGGCCTGGGCTGTGCATTTGACGAGGGAAACAGGTTTCCCATCATGTGCCACCACCAGGTCATTGTCGCTACCGTGAAAAAAATTGCAATGGCATTGTAAAGCACAAAGCGCTTAGGCTTGTTCTCAAATAGTAGTTTGGGAGCCAGATAGCAGTAGTTAAGATAGAAAACTATCATGTAGCCAATGGTGCCTCCCAGCGATCGCAGGTAGTGCCTTAACATGTCGGTGACAGTGTCGTTAGGGCGATACAGGAACAGGGGGAAAGCTAATATCAGTCCCCAGCACAGGATGTGAATCAATGTAGCGCGGTTTATCGTCATTTTTTTACCCATAGTGCAAAGATAGTGAATATTTTTGTAATAAAAATCAGGAAATGTGACAATTGTATTAAGCTATAGACCAAACCAAAGAATTATATAGAAGAACCCATCTTTTTAATCGACAAAAAAATAAGGGAAGAGGGGAGAGGGAAGAGGGAAGAGGGAAGAGGAAGAGGGGGGAAGCCTTTTCAAGGCTTAAAAGGGGAGAAAAAAAGACAGCCACGCATCACTGCGGGGCTGCCCTTACTAAAAAAAATATTATGAAAAACAACAAAAGGAATTAGTAAAAAGCCAACTATGAGCTTGTATCTATTATTTCTATTAATCGCTTAATGTCGAAGTCATCGCTAAGGTCATATTCTATATTGTTGTCCT
>CAMJZF010000063.1 GCA_946410125.1 uncultured Prevotellaceae bacterium
TTGACGACGAGGTAGAGGCAGGCGAGGACTTTGGCGCAGTAGAGAGCGTTAAGGCAGCTAGCGACCTGGTTTGCCCTGTTAGCGGCACTGTAGTTGAGGTTAACGAGGCACTCGAGGACGAGCCTGGCTTGATCAACAAGGACGCTTTTGAGAACTGGATTATTAAGGTTGAGCTCAGCGACAAGAGCGAGCTCGATGGCCTGATGGACGCAGCTGCCTACAAGGCTTTCATCAACGAGTAATACTCAGCCCACATCACAAGGCCAAGAGGTTGGGTGCCATTTTCAATTGACGCCAACCCTTGGCTTTTCAACTTTTTAAAGAAACCTCAAAAACAATCATAATCAACAATGAACTATAAATTTTTTCCACACACCCAGGACGATATAAAGCAGATGCTGGGTAAGTGCGGTCTCAAGTCGCTCAATGAGCTCTACAAGGACATTCCCGAGGACCTGCAGTTCAACCGCGACTATGACCTGCCCCATGCCATGAGCGAGATAGAGGTGCGCAACTTCTTCAACAACTTGGCAATGGACAACACCCAGTTGAAATGCTTCATGGGTGCCGGTGTCTATGACCACTATACTCCTGCTGTAGTTCAAGACATTGTGAACCGCAGCGAGTTCTTGACTTCCTACACACCTTATCAAGCCGAAATATCTCAAGGCACATTGCAATATATCTTCGAGTATCAAAGCATGATGGCCGAATTAACCGGCATGGAGGTCAGCAATGCGTCGATGTATGACGGTTGCACAGCTACTGCCGAAGCCATGATGATGGCCGTTTCCAACGCCAAGAAGCGCAACAAGGTACTCGTGAGCGAGACCGTAAGCCCATTCGTAACTCGCGTGGTTATGACCTACGCTAAATTCCATGGCATTGACGTGGAAATGATAGAGGCCGAGAATGGTGTTACCAGCCGTGCCGACTTTGAAGCAAAGGTTGGTGCCGACGACGTTGCCGGTGTTATAGTTGCATCGCCCAACTTCTATGGAATCCTTGAGGATTACACCGGCTGGGCCGACTTCTGCCACCAGCACAAGACACTGCTGATAATGAACTGCCCCGCAAGTGCCCTGAGTGTTATCAAGACTCCAGCCGAGTGGGGTGCCGACATCGCAGTTGGCGACGGTCAAAGCCTTGGTATCCCCATGAACTTTGGCGGTCCTTACGTGGGCTACCTCTGCACGAGCAAGAAGCTCATCCGCAAGATGCCAGGCCGCATTGTGGGTGCCACCACCGATGCCGACGGCAAGCGTGCCTTTGTCCTTACCCTTCAGGCTCGTGAGCAGCACATCCGCCGCGAGAAAGCAACCAGCAACATCTGCTCTAACCAGAGCCTAATGGCGTTGTTTGTGACAGTGTACATGTCACTCATGGGTAAGCAAGGTTTGCGTGAGGTTAACGAGCTCAGCTACAGCAATGCCCACTACCTCGCCGACCAATTGGTGAAGACAGGCAAGTTTGAGCTCGAATTCCCCGACAAGCCATTCCTCAATGAGTTTGTTGTAAAGACAACTCTCAACATCGACGACTTGCTCACTTGGCTCAACCAAGCCTATGCCGCAGGTATTCCTATCGATGACGACAAGCTGCTCATGTGCGCAACCGAGACAGTGAGCAAAGAAGATATTGATGACTTAATCGATGCTATTAACCAATTTATTGAAGGCCAGGAGGACGAGAACAATGAATAACACTTTCTATGGAAAACTGATTTTCGAACTCTCTAAAGAGGGTCGCAAGGGCTATAGCTTGCCCGAAAACAAACTCGCCGAGTATAAACTCGCCGACCTTCCCGATACACTCAAGCGTCAAGAGGCTCCTTGCCTTCCCGAGGTTGATGAGATGACCGTGGTGCGTCACTACACCAACATGAGCAACAACAACTTTGGTGTTGACACAGGTTTCTACCCATTGGGCTCATGCACCATGAAGTATAATCCCAAAATCAACGAGCAAATGTGCAACTTGCCAGAGTTCACACATCTGCATCCATTGCAGGACGAGGAGAACGTGCAAGGCGCGCTCGCAGTATATTACAACTTGCAGAAGTCGCTCTCTGAGCTCTCTGGCTTGAGCGAGTTCACTCTCAACCCCTATGCAGGTGCTCATGGTGAGCTCACCGGCTTGATGGTAATGCGCAGTTACCACCTTGCCAATGGCAACCCCAACCGCGTGAAGGTTATAATACCCGACAGTGCTCATGGCACTAATCCCGCCAGTGCAGCAGTTTGCGGTCTTGAGGTGGTAGTTGTAAAGAGCCGTCCCGATGGCACAGTCGATGTTGAGGATTTGAAACCCCTTCTCGATGAGAACATCGCTGGCATGATGATGACTAACCCCAACACACTGGGAATCTTTGAGCACAACATTGCCGAGATTACCAAGCTCGTTCACGAAGCTGGCGGCTTGATGTACTACGATGGTGCCAATCTTAACCCAATGCTTGGCAAATGCCGTCCTGGCGACCTTGGCTTTGACATCATGCACATCAACCTGCACAAGACATTCTCTACTCCTCATGGTGGTGGCGGTCCTGGCAGCGGTCCTGTTGGCGTTCGTGAAGGTCTGGAGAAATTCCTGCCCAACCCACGAGTTACACGTGAGGAGATCTCAGACGGAATTTATTGGTACCACATGGAGGACAGCGAAGACTCGCTTGGCTCAATAAGCGGATTCCTTGGCAACTTTGGCGTGATAATGCGTGCCTACACCTATATCCTCACATTGGGTAAGGACGAGATCAAGAACGTTGGTCCTCTTGCAGTGCTCAACGCCAACTACGTTAAAGAATCGCTCAAGGATTACTATGAGCTTCCACTTGACGGCGTTTGCAAACATGAATTCGTATTTGATGGCTTGAAAGACAAGTCGACTGGCGTTACCACTCTCGATGTAGCTAAGCGCCTGCTCGACTATGGCTTCCATGCTCCCACAATCTACTTCCCTCTCCTGTTCCACGAGGCAATGATGATAGAGCCTCCCGAGAATGAAAGCAAGGAGACCCTCGACGAGTTTATCGAGGTGATGAAGAAGATTGCCATCGAGGCTAAGGAAAATCCTGAGCTGGTGAAGACTGCTCCTCACAACACTCCAGTGCGCCGTCTCGACGACACAAAGGCTGCCTTGAAGCAGATTGTTACTTATCGCGAACTCCTGAGCGTTGACGAGCTATGATTTCAACCGACATTATTATAATAGGTGCAGGTCCTGGCGGCTATGAGATGGCCGCCGAGGCTGCTCACCACGGCAAGAAAGTGATAATAGTAGAACGCGACCTGCTGGGCGGCACTTGCCTCAACCGTGGCTGCATCCCTACCAAAGCCCTGTGCCGCAATGCCGAAGTTATCAACACCGTGCGTGAAGCTGCACAGTTTGGCGTAACCACTGGCGAAGTAAGCGTTGACTACAGCGTGGCATTTGCCCGCAAGGAAGAAGTTGTAAAGCAGTTGCGCGACGGAGTTGCCATGCTCATGGGTGGTGATAACATCACGGTTGTCAACGGCGAAGCAAGTTTTGTCGACAGCAAGACGATTGCCGTTGGTGACGAACAATACACTGCTCCAGCTATCGTAATTGCTACAGGCTCGATTCCTCGTGGTCTGCCCATCGAGGGTGCCGACCTTGCCATGACCAGCGACGACATCCTGGCTATGCAAGAGTTGCCCAAGAGCCTGTGCATCGTGGGTGGTGGAGTGATAGGCATGGAGTTTGCCGGTGTGTTCAGCAGCTTTGGCGTTGAGGTCACAGTGATTGAGTTCATGAAGGAAATTCTGCCTCCTTTCGACAAGGACATCGCCAAGCGACTAAAGACCGTGATGAGCAAACGTGGCGTTAACATCCTCACACAAGCCGCCGTCAACGGAATCAAGAAAACCGATGACGGTCTTGAAATCACCTTTGACCACAAAGGCAAAGCCAAGAGCATTGTTGCCGAAAAAGTGCTCATGTCGGTTGGTCGACAGGCAGTGTTACCGCAAGGTCTTGAGGCTGCCGGTGTGACGACAAGCCGCCGAGGCATCGATGTTGACGACAACATGATGACCAACGTTGAAGGCATCTATGCAATTGGTGACGTGAACGGCCGTTGCATGCTGGCTCATGCCGCCAGTGCACAAGGCAGCGTGGCACTCTCGCACATTCTTGGCGAGAAGAGCCAAGTAAAGCTCGACATCGTGCCAAGTGCGGTATTTACAACACCCGAACTTGCCATGGTTGGACTTACCGAGCAGCAATGTGAGGATCAAGGCATAGAAGTTGTCACCGCCAAGTCATTCTTCCGCAGCAACGGTAAAGCTGTAGCTATGGGCGAAACCGACGGAATGGTAAAACTCATCGTGAGCAGCGAGGATTTGACAATTGTGGGATGCCACATTTGCGGACCACATGCTGCCGACCTTATTCAAGAGGCCGTTACTGCCATGAATGCCAACATGCCTGTAACCAAGATGGCTAACGCCATCCACGGGCACCCCACCCTTAGTGAGGTTGTGATGGCTGCTGCCAAGCAATTCTAATTCACACCTGGGTGAGTTACCACAAGAAATCCTGCTCTTCAAAGGGAGGGCAGGATTTTTTTATCTATCTCCTGCATCACTTGAGAACTTTAGAGAATCTTACTTGACTCTTGTAAACCGGGAATTTAAATGTAAGAATCACCCCACTCTCGAAGGTGGCATACACATCCTCATCAATACTCTCAAGTGTAGCATCATTCCACTTGCCCGTGAAATTGTCGGTGAAAATGGTACTCGTCATCTCGCCTTTCTTCATTCCCAAGTGCCATTGCTGCTTCTTGACTTGTGCCCCATCGACATATATCACGTCATAGCCTTTTTCGGTCTCAACCAATGCTATAGTGTATCGGCCGCCAAGCTTGAGCCACTTGTCTTCCATATCACGGTCAAGATAGGTCCAATAACCCTCAAAGGGATTCTTCGAGGCTTCGAAGTGACGGTCAAGAGCTTCGCGGGTCCATTGTGTCTCCAACTGAGTAGCATTCACCTTTTTCTCATCATCAACCTTCAACACTGCACGCTCTATCGACATCTTTGCTCCAGGCCCTAAGTAGCAGCCCACCTTAACCTGTGGTGTACCGGTGGTCATTTCCTTATCGGCAGCAGTCAACTGGTAACGGATTACTTCATTGAGTGCTTTTTCTCCAGCCAAAACTTTCACCAAGTCGCCATCAACATTCACTCCCATGTAGTTATATCCGTCATAAAGGTCTACACCTTTATCGAGTGTAACCTGCTTGACAACTTTCTTGACTCCACTGGAAATTTTAACAAGGCTTATTGTCATGCTCCGTCTGTCAAGGCTCTCGTCATATAGGTTTGTATTGGTACACCTTGCCGTAACCAGCCAATAGCTTCGTCCATCACAGTTGAAAACAATTCCACACTCAGGTGAGGTAACTGTTCCATTTACGCCATCGGCACCTGTAACCTTATAAGATTTTCCCTCTTTATTATGAAGATTGGCAAACCTAATATAATACTGATAATTGACAAAAGCATCAACAGAGTTCTCACTTGCAATAATCACATCTGTAGTAGAACCGTTCTCCGGTTGCAAGAAATTTCCATTGACAGGCAACTGGCTCAGGCGATTAAGACCCTCAAAATTATTATATCGGGTGTCGTAATAAGTGCGTGCTCCAACACAAAGCACCCAGCACATCATCGCCAACAAGAGAAGCAACTTTTTCATTGTTTACATCTTATTTTTCTCCAAAAATACTGCATTTAAACCAATTGAAGAAATAAAATAACTGTTTTTTGGTCAAAAATACTTAATTTGTCATTATTTTTAGTAACTTTGTAGCTGTTTTTGAAATGAGCACAATTTTTTCAGTCATAATAGGTTGTCTATCTGTAGGTATCATTCTTTCGGCTCCAATGGGACCGATTGGAATCCTCGTTGTACAGCGCACAATGGAGAAAGGTCGCAAGTCGGGGCTTTATACCGGACTTGGAGCTGCTGTTTCCGACCTGTTCTATTGCCTGCTGGCAGGATTAGGCTTGTCGTTTGTGACCGATTTTATCACCAATCATCAAGAAGCGTTTCAAATAGGCGGCAGCATTGTGCTTATTGTATTTGCACTATTCATGATACTGCGCAGCCCCGTTAAGGGTCTTAAACATGACGATGAAATAAAAGTCAACTATACTCATGATGCCTTAACAGGTTTTGCCTTTACACTATCTAACCCTCTGATCATCTTCCTTATTTTCCCTCTCTTTGCCCGTTTTGGCTTCCCATCATCGGAATACCACTTCTACCACTACATCATTGGCTACCTGTTTATTGTGATTGGAGCTTTGCTGTGGTGGATGGCAATCACTTATCTTGTTGACAAACTGCGTGCTAAGTTTAACATCAACAGCATGTGGCTCATCAACAAAATAATGGGTACTATCATCATGCTTCTCGCCATCTATGGTTTAATTGCCGGACTATTAGCCTACTTTGGAGTGATATGATGAATGAGTCCAAAGAACTATTTGTAATTCATCTTCCCCAACTCGACAAAATGCCACTGCGTCAAGTGGCTCAATATCTTGATGCCAATGTAGAACATCAAGTGATTGACTGCGTGAACTGGAGCGAAAAATACCCTTACAAGCCTTATACGACATTTGTAATTGCCATTTCAGCGACACGTCTCTATGTCTTATTCTCGGTTATCAGCAAAGACCTTCGTGCAATCAACACCTTAGACCTAAGTCCGGTTGCCGACGATAGTTGCGTTGAGTTCTTCATGCAAGTGCCAGGCAAAGAGGAATACTGGAACTTTGAATTTAACTGCATTGGCACCTTGAACGGCAGCCACCGCGTTGAGCGCCCATCCCCTACCCGCCTTACAACCCAAGAGCTGGCATCAATTCAGCGCTATGCCTCCTGTGGCAGCGATGCCATCGAGGAGCCCGACGGCACTTATTGCTGGGACTTGACAGTGTCGATACCGCTTGAACTTGTGGAACTTGATGCCGACAACTTGCCGGAATATATTTTAGGAAACTTCTACAAATGCGCCGGCAAGACCGCCCACCCGCATTATGTGTCATGGAGCCCCATTGATGGCGAAAAACCTAACTTTCATCGACCCGACTGCTTTGGCAAGCTGTGGCTCCACAAGCCCGAACCGGCAACGATTAACGATGATGAAACATCGCAACATTCAGTTTCGCATAAGCCCAGAGGACTAAAAGGGTTTCTCTATGCTCTTTTGGGCAAGCACTGATATTATTACGTGTGGGACATAGCCCCCTCTCATTCTCCCCCTCAAGGGGAGAGGCTGGGCTCACGCCAGAAAACATAAAGGTCGCTTCGCTTAAAATTAATGCGCTTCGCGCTAAAATTAAAATAAAAATTATTGGTTGACTTGGTTCTCACTTTGTTATTTTGGTTTGAATGGAGACAAAATCAGATTAATTAGAAGAATTAGTTGTTTTTTTTATTTTTGGTTGTCTTGGTTTTTCTTTGGTTTTCTTGGTTTGACAAAAAAACGGTATCAATGGTATCCCTTATCTAATATTTAATTCTATTTTGTCTTGTGATATGAAATATTTTCACTAACTTTGCCATTGACTTGTGGGAACCATAGAGATGGCACTATCCCAACAAGCATTTTTTTGATAAATAACGGAAGCGTTAAAGATATTATCCTTTCACGAAATCTGGACAATTTCGACACCAATGGATAATAGGCAATAACGCTCACGCTATGTGCATGTTATATGGCCCTTTCGGGTGTGCTATATCGTGCCAGAGCGTGGGCTATTGTTTGTTACATTGGTGTAGGTCGTCCAGAGCCTCGTGAAAGTAACATCAATAGCTCCACGCTTTTTATTATATTTGCCAATGAAGGAGCTACTTGGCTTTTATCCAATTAACAATGATGGAGGACATCAAATTTTAATTAATAGCCAAAGTTCTGAGCTTGAAGGGCAAAAAAACTTTTATGAAACATACCTTCCGCGAGTAGATAGTTCATTAACAGAAGATGATATAAAAAATAATTATAATGATGGTGTCGTAAATGGAAATCTGTTGGAATTCAAAAATCAGATTTCAGACTTAAATTCAGTTCTTTTTCAGACTATTAAGTATCTTTCATCAATGCGTATAAAGGGCATTCCAGTGCCTGCAAAAATACTATTGATATCACTATTTAATAAAGTCTGTTATGTCTACGACTCAAAAGATTATTTATATGATATCGAAAAAACATATACAGGAGCAGCATCTAAAGATAATTCTGGCTTTACTTGTTCTAAGGCTATAAGAGAACTACATTATGATAACATCAAAGATGAATATGAGCTAATTGGTCTTTTGAGAACAAAGGAATACACTAAAATCCATATTGACGAGAACTGCATTGTAGGTTGGGCAAAACGTTTTTACAAAGAAAAACCAAATGCTCAAAAAGCTGACTTCATAGGAGATTATTCGGGCAAAATAAGAATCGTTGGTGAAATTAGGAAGCCTAATATTTTATCCCAATACATCTTGCCTTATAAAGGACGTACTAACAAACAGTTCAGATATTTAATGGACAAACTCAATGATGAAATTAATAAGAAAAACTTAGGTGCCTTTTATACACCTGAACTATATGTTAAGAAATCATTGGAGTTGGTAAGGCTTGCAATAAAAAGAGTGCCAGAAGGAAATGATTATATCATCATTGACAGATGTGCTGGAACTGGCAATCTAGAATCATATTTGACAGTTGAAGAACTATCCCATGTTATTGTTTCTACTTTGGAGTATTATGAATACAAAGTTTTAATAGAAACTTTAGGAGATAAAGTAAGACACATTATTCCCCCAACAGAACGTGAAGATACCTTCCATTTAGGGATGGTAAGAGGCGCAGATGCTTTAAGCCGAGAATATATTAATAATGCTATCATTAGGAAATATATCGAAAATCCTAATTGCACTATTATAATTTTCGAGAATCCACCTTATGTAGAGACAACAAGCATCGAGCACCAAAGAAAGAATAAGAGCAAAAAAAGTGGTGTTTGGAAAAACTCTTTTGCTGTTAAAGAAATGAAGAAAGATGTTAGAAAGAGAAATCTTATTAATACAGTCACAAATGACATGGGTAATGTCTTTATATGGTCTGCCTTTAAATACTATTTGCGTCAACCAACAGATAGCTACATATTATTTTCACCAGCTAAGTACTGGAAAGCTCAACATCTTGTTTCAAAAAGAATGATTAAAGGATTTGCTTTTAATAGAAAGCATTTTCACACTAATATTAATGCATGTATTATGTGTATATTATGGTCCAATGAAAACGCTGTGTTAGAATCTTTTGAGATTGAGGCATATAATATTAAAAATGAGGAACTTGTATTTGAAAGAAAACTGGCAATATCAAAGATCCATGATAGTTATAGTTCTATTTATTTTGACAAAAGAAAAATGGATGGAGATATTAGTGATAGTACTTTATGTGGTTTGAATGGTTTGCCTCGTAGTTGTAAACAACCAAGTTTCTCACCAATCTTTAACGAAAATATAATTGGCTATATGGCAGTTTATTCTTCTGGATTTGACAATCCAGACCTTCATAGTTCTTTATTAACAGCAGGCAGATATGACGGACATGGTTTTTATTTAAGAAAAGATAATTACTTGGAAAAACTACCGATGTTTGCTGCCAGTAGATATATAAAATATAACAAAGGCTGGACTGAAAGAGGAAGAGTAATGAAATCAGCAGATGGGCAGTCGCAATATAATAAAGACATAAAAAATGGAAAACTTGAACAGTTTTTATTGAAATGTCTATTATTTACTGTTCTTGAACCACAAAATCATATGCGTGAATTTTTGGGGGCTAATGGTAGACTATATCGCAATAATTTATGTATAGATAACACTAATGGCAAAACTTTAGCATTGAAATCATTAAGGAAACTTAAAAAAAATTCAAGAGAAGAAGAACTGATTAAGCAGTGGAATAAAGTATTTTCTGATGCGAAACTGACAAGAAATTATAATCCTCAATATAATTATGGTCTTTTTCAAATTATTGAAGAACTTAATACATACAGAAAAGATATTATTAGCAATCAAACAATATATGATTATCCTAGTTTAAATGGAAATATAAAATCTTTAGCTGAAATGGTTAAGAACTATTATCTTGAAGAAATAGTACCCTTTCTGTTTAAATACGAGTTCCTTAAGTAATAATATGATTTATAAACATGCGAGATAAGTCGTGTAATAAAAGAGTCTATGGCTTGAGACTTGTTTTTTATCGTATTTGTTCGTTTGATAAAAATTTGACAGTTGCGTGAAACACTGCCAATAATCATTTCAATGTTGCTCTTATATATAACAGGGCGTTACTTTTGCCCCAAACAAGAGCTCCTTGACATACTGCCACCCCCACAAGCGATTCATTAAACTCTTAAACCCCTTAAACTATTTAGTCAAGTGATTCATCCGATTCATGTGATTCATGCGATTCATGTGAGTCATGCGATTCATGCGATTCATGTGAGTCAAGCGATCCCTTAAACTCCTTAAACCCCTTTTGTCCCACCTGTCCCACCTGTCCCACTTGTCTCACTTGTCCCATCTGTCCTCGAGGTTACATTATAAGAGAATTTTAGTGCGAAGCACCTTTTTAATTTTAGCACGCAGTGCTTCAATTTTAAGCGAAGCGACATTAATTTGTCCCAGCCTCTCCCCTTGAGGGGGAGAACGAGAAGGGGCTACCCTGTTCTCCTGTCTCTCCTGTCTATTTCCAGACATGATGTACAAGAGCACAAGCTCACATAAGAATACAGTATAAAAAAATATAAAAGCCTGAGACAAAGATTGCTCAGGCTTTTTTGGAAACACGGTTAAGATGTATGAACTTTCTTAACTGTTAATCAGTGATTGATTATGTATTGAGAGCTGATTGACTCGTGGTCGTTGATGCGCTGAATGGTTTCGGCAATGAGTCCTGCAACCGAAACACTCTTGACCTTCTCGCTGCGCGAGGTGTCGTAGTTGATAGAGTTGGAGATGACCACCTCGGTGAGCGGGCTCTTGTTGATGCGTTCGGTGGCTGGGTCGCTCATCACACCATGAGAGGCGATAGCCCTAACCGATTTTGCCCCATTCTTAATCATGACTTCGGCAGCAGTGCAAATGGTGCCAGCGGTGTCGATCATGTCGTCGACGAGAATCACGTTCTTATCCTTTACATCGCCAATAATTGTCATTTTCTCAACCACGTTGGCGCGAGCACGCTGCTTATGGCACAATGCCATGGGAACCTTGTAGTGCTTGGCGTACTCGAGCACTCGCTTGGCTCCACCCACATCGGGTGATGCAAAGACCATGTCCTTGAGCTTGAGCTTGTCGATGTAAGGAACAAATACCGATGAGGCATAGAGGTGGTTGAGTGGCAGATTGAAGAATCCTTGAATTTGGTCGGCATGCAGGTCCATGGTGATGATGCTGTCGACCCCTGCACTGGTGAGCATGCCAGCTACCAGCTTGGCTGCAATCGACACACGAGGACGATCCTTGCGGTCCTGACGCGCCCATCCAAAATAAGGTATTACTGCGGTAACCGATTTTGCCGAAGCTCTCTTGGCGGCATCAATCATGAGCAGCAGCTCCATGAGGTTGTCGGTTGGAGGGAACATCGACTGGACGAGATAGATTTCATCGCCTCTTACCGATTCCTCGTATGACACTTGAAACTCGCCGTCGGCAAACTCATTTACCAGCATTTCACCAACTTCAATACCGAGCTTCTGTGCTATCTCATCGGCAAGATATCTTGAATATCTGCCTGAAAAAATTTTGAATGGTTTCTTGCTCATAATAACGAAGGTCTTTAGGTGGTTCTCTAAATTAATAAAATAACATGATGGGGTCTTGGCTGTTTTTGTTTCTTTTCGGCATCTGCAACGTTACCCCCTTGCAACATAGCTCGCTATGCCGCTGCGGCTTTAACTTCACATCTGCTCGAAAAAAATTCAAAAACATCACAAGTTAATTTATGGAACCCAAAATCTAAGTGCAAATGTACAATAATAATTTGTTTCTTCCTACTATTAAAATGAAATAATTTTAAATAAAATTACATCAGTTTGATTATCATTGCATTGTGCTTAGGCACTGTTAGCTCAATGAGGTTACCAGGGGCTACTGTCACTTGTAATTTGTTACCAGTAATCAGCTCGCGGGCCTGGTAGGTGCCAGATTCCATTCCCATCACGTCGAGGGCATGTTGTGGCGTGCATAGTGCTATGTTCTCGTCACTATCACCAAAGTTTGCGACAACGAGCAGCTTATCTTGTTTATAATGACGGTAATAGGCATAAATCTTATCGCAATTCATATTGTTGTAGTTGGCATACATCAAGTCGTAAAACTCGCCTTGTGCAATGGCTTTTTCCTTGTTGCACAGGCGCAACAGCTGCTTGTAAAAACGTCGCAACTCGCGCTCCTGCTTTGTGAGACGACGCGTGCCACATTTCCCGCCATTGTACCATCGCCTGAGTGAGTCAACGCTCCAGTAGTCAAAAATTGTGGTGCGTCCATCTTTTCCGCTGAATCCTTCGGCTTCGAGAGCCGGCTCGCCAAGCTCCTGACCCATGTAGATCATGAAAGGAGCACGCGACATTGTTGCCGAGACAACGAGTGCCGGGAGTGCCTTGAGCGGGTTGCCCGCCCACTGTGGCGATGCAATGCGCTGCTCATCATGGTTCTCAAGGAAGTTGAGCATGTGATCACCAATTCCTTCTACCGCTTGCCAACACCCTGTTATTGCCGAGGCACCAGCTTTTCCTGTAGTGACTGCCCGCAAAGTGTCGAAGAGCGAAACCTTATCATATAGATAATCGAAATGACCGTTAAAGATATAGTCGCGATAGATGCCCACGTTGTAGAGCTCGGCAATGAAAATCACACCAGGGTGAGCGTCCTTTACCTGCGGTATCACCCAATTCCAGAACTCAACCGGCACCATGTGAGCCATGTCGCAACGAAATCCATCTACACCTTTAGATGCCCAGAAGTGTAAAATATCGAGCATCTTGTGCCAAGTGGAGGGTATGGGATTGAAATGCCTGTCTCCTGTAGTGTAATCGACGCCGTAATTCAGTTTCACAGTCTCATACCAGTCATTGACATTAGGATAAGGATGAAAACAATCATTACCCGTTGCCATTGCAGGTTTTTCATAGTAGAAACCGTCGCCATGTCCAAGGTCAATGCCTGGAGCAAACTGCTGTCCAGGCATGTAATAGAAATTATTATGTGGAGAAAAAGCCAAATCTTTGTTATCATTCTCACCCAAGTCCTCAATGCCATCGGGCTTGGCTATACTGCGATACTGCCTTGCCACATGATTGGGGACAAAGTCGATAATGACCTTCATGCCGGCATCATGGGTGCGAGTCACCAAGTTCTCAAACTCCCTCATGCGCTGCTTGACACTCACGGCAATGTCGGGGTCAATGTCATAGTAGTCGGTGATGGCATAGGGGGAGCCTGCGTTGCCCTTGACTATATAGGGATTACAAGCAGGAATACCCTTATAGACAGTTTTTTGGGCATGGCGAATCACACCAGTATACCACAGATGAGTCACTCCCAGTTCACGCAAGTTGTCGAGCACAGCCGAATCAATGTCGTTCATCTTACCTACTCCATTCTGCACAATGGTGCCATTGGGCACACAGTGGTCGCAAGTATTGGTAAACAGTCGTGGAAGGAGCTGATAAATAATGGGCTTAGTCATTCTTGTAATCACTTATATTTGGTGTGTTTTTAAGTATTTTCATTGTCTCGAAGTAGCCTTTCTGCGCTATTTTGGTTGCAGCCTTGGTGTCGAAAGTACTGTGTTTTTGAATCGACACAATATCAACAAGCAGGTCACACAGGAGTTTGTCGGCTGCAACATTCTTCATTGTCATGATTTTATAGGTGCGATAGGCAAGAGAACGCACGTTCATCTTTATTGATCCCAGTTTCGACGGACTCACGTTGATTCCTATCACCTTGTTGCACAGGGGGCGCAGATAGTAGCTTGGCAAGTTGTGCAGCACGCCTCCGTCAACATAATAGCTGTCATCAATCTTTACAGGTCGGAATACCAAAGGAATACTGCACGAAGCCACTACCCTCTCGGCGATGTCGCCGGTAGTAAATGCCATCTCCTGTTGCTGCTCGATGTCGGTAGCGGCAATGATGGCAGGCATGGCAAGTTGCTCGATGTTCTCAACCGGCAGATTCTTGGCAATGAAACGGCGGAACTTATCAAGTTTTAAGAAACCGCTCTTGGAGATATCGACTTGCAGAAACTTACCCATATCGACATTGCTGAAAATGTCGAAAATATCATCAGGTGTCATGCCAGAGGCATAGAAACTCGCCACAACACTTCCGGCACTCACACCGGCTATGATGTCGGGCTTGATACCCAAATCCTCAAGAGCCCTCAAGGCACCAATATGCGCAAATCCGCGCACTCCCCCACCACTTAGTGCAAGACCTAAATTATATTTCTTATCACTCATATATTCATCTTTTACTGGTGCAAAATTAATGAAAACAAACTATTCCCACAAGTTTTTAATT
>CAMJZF010000064.1 GCA_946410125.1 uncultured Prevotellaceae bacterium
ATAGGTCTTGTATACGCCTAACGACAGAGCCTCCTCATCGCAGAAACCGGTCCACACCTGTTGACCTTTTTCACCATGGATGATAGCTGTTCCTGTATCCTGGCAAAGGGGCAGCTGACCTTTTACCGAGGTCTCGGCGTTGCGCAGGAACGTCAAGGCAACATACTTGTCATTTTCACTTGCTTCTGGATCGCTCAAGATCTTTGCCACCTGCTCATTATGGGTTCGACGCAACATGAATGACACGTCGCGGAAGCATGCGTTAGCGAGCATCGTCAAGGCTTCTGGCTCAACTTTCAAGATGGGCTTGCCTTCAAACTCTCCCACACTAACATGCTCCTTGCTTAGAAGGTAATACTCTGTTTTATCTGGCCCTAACTGAAACATTGGGGCATACTTAAACTCTGGATTATTTGCCATAAGAAAAAAAAATGTTATTTGGTTATTATTGATTTCAATATTGCAAAGATACTATTTTTTACTTAATCGACCACAATTTGCAATAGTATTTCTTGCTTTTATTATTTTTGACTAAATCGTGCTTAAATCAAAAATAAATTATTACTTTTGCAAGTTGATAGGTGCATCCGTGCCCCTGCAAGTTCATTCACCAAAACTGAAATATAACATAAACAGCAATGGCAAATAAAAATACTGAAGCACATAATCGCAAGGTTATTAAATGGATGTGGAGAGGACTGGCATTGTTCTTTGGAGCTGTGTTTGTACTCTTCTTCCTAATCTATAACGGCATCATCGGATACATGCCTCCTGTCGCCGAGCTTCGAAATCCTACCGACAACTTCGCCTCGACAATGTATACTGCCGACGGAGTGGAGATGGGTAAGCTCTTCCAGAGCAAGGGTAACAGATACTATGTTGAGTTTGACCAACTGCCCACCTATCTCAAAGATGCCCTCATCGCTACCGAGGACGAGCGATACAACGACCATTCGGGAATCGATGCCACAGCGATTGCACGATCCATCATCAAGCGCATCATCCTGGGGCAGAAGGAAGCCGGTGGTGGTAGTACCATTACACAGCAGTTGGCAAAACAGCTCTATACACCTGCTTCTCGAAACATCTTTGAACGTGCGTTGCAAAAACCCATCGAGTGGGTTATCGCCATGAAGCTGGAACGTTATTTCACTAAAGATGAAATAATGCAGATGTATTTCAACCAGTTTGACTTCCTCAACAATGCCGTCGGCATCAAGAGTGCATCCTACGTTTACTTTGGAAAGAGTTCGCCAAGTGAGTTGAATGTTCAGGAGGCCGCATTGCTTGTGGGAATGTGCAAGAACCCATCCTACTTCAACCCATTGCGCTACCCCGAGCGTGCCAAGGGACGTCGCAACCTGGTGCTTAGCAAGATGGCCGAGGCAGGCTATCTCACCGAGAGCGACTGCCAAAAGGCACAACAAACCGAACTGCTTCTCGCCTACCACAAAGTGAGCCACAACGAGGGCTTCGCACCCTATCTGCGCGAGGAGGTCAAGCGCATGATGATGGCAAAACGCCCTGTTTATAAAAACTATCCCATGTGGAACAAGCAAGCGTTCTACGACGACTCTACACAATGGGTCGACAATCCTCTCTACGGTTGGTGCAACAAGAACCACAAGGCCGATGGACGACCTTATAACATCTACACCGATGGCTTGAAAATCTACACCACCATCGACAGTAAGATGCAGAAGTATGCCGAAGAAGCCGTAAAGGAACACTTGATTACACTGCAAAACATTTTCTGGGGCGAACATGGCATTAACCCCGGCGAGACTGGAAACAAAGACCCCTACACCAGCAGCCGCAGCGAGCTCCCGGCATCGGTCAAGGAGCGACTCATAAAGAATGCCATTCGCCAGTCGCCACGATACCGCACCCTCAAGGAGCGCGGAATGAGTGAGGATGCCATCATGAACAACTTCCGCACTAAGCAGCACATTTCGGTCTTCGACCTTAAGAACGGTGAAAGACCTATGTTCATCACCCCTCTCGACTCTTTGCTTTTCTCAAAGAGCATCCTGCGATGCGGCTTGATGTCGATGGACTCACGCACTGGATATGTCAAAGCCTATGTCGGCGGTCCCGACTTCGACCACTTCTCTTATGATATGGTGTCGATGGGACGTCGCCAAATCGGTTCCACAATGAAACCCTACCTCTACTCTCTTGCAATGGAGTGTGGCTACAACCCTTGCGACCTTATATCTAACGTGCGCATCAACATCAATGGTTGGAGCCCGCGTGGTGGAGGCGGCGGAGGCATGCTCACACTTAAGCAGGCTCTCACCTCGTCCAACAACACATGTTCGGCACGTCTGGTCGACCTGCTCAAGGTTACCAATCTCATCACAATGCTGCACAATTATGGATTGACCAACGACTTCGACACCGTGGCACCTCTGTGCCTTGGACCTTGCGAAATCTCTGTCAAGCAACAGGTGAGCGGTTATTCTGTATTTTCCAATCATGGCATCCGCAGTGACCCGATTTTCGTTTCGCGCATCTGCGACAGCCATGGCAATGTGATTGCCGAGTTTACTCCTCGACAGAAGGAAGTGCTTAGCGAGAACTCAAGCTTTAAGATGGTAACCATGCTCGAAAGCGTTACCACTGCCGGTACAGGACGCCGAGTTCGCGGATATGTAGGCGACATTAAGATGGGCGGCAAGACCGGTACCACCAACAACAACTCCGACGGCTGGTTCATGGGATTCACTCCCGAGTTGGTCACTGGCGTATGGGTTGGAGGCGAGGAGCGTTACATCAGGTTCTACAGCGGCGGCATTGGCCAAGGTGCAGGACAAGCACTCCCAATCTGGGGTAAATACATGCAAAAGGTGCTCGAGGACAGCTCTATTCCTTATAGCAAATCGGCAACGTTCAACATTCCTGCCGACTTCGACTTCTGCTATCGCCCTAAAGGTTTGCCACCAGCTAATAGCGACATGATGAACTATAGTGGCACCCGCTACTCTGGCGGCGGTGGAGCAGCACAAGGCGGCACCGAGAGCGCCACAAGGCGCGAAGAGCCTCATCAGGCCGAAGCCATGCAAGGCGTCTTCGACTAAGCCACGCCTCTAATCAACACATGGTCATTAGAGATTTATACCTTCTAATGACCATGTTTTTTATATCCATTTGTTAAACTTTGTTTAAATTCTACGAATTTCACCATATCGCACTTGACAATTCGCAAAAATGTCGTACCTTTGCATTCGCAAATCGCGGGGTGGAGCAGTGGTAGCTCGTTGGGCTCATAACCCAGAGGTCGTTGGTTCGAATCCGGCCCCCGCCACTAAAATAAAGAGTTTCAGCAATTTAATGCCGAAACTCTTCTTTTTTTTCTAAGGGAATGTATCGTCCAAAGGGCAATCTCTCTACCCTCTCACCCTACCCTCTCCCCAATAAGAGTAGCACTGGTAGCTTTCTCAACCTTGCACATCACGCGGTCGCCCACTCGGGTATCACCGGCAGGAAACACTATAACCTTGTTCTGCTCGGTGCGGCCAAACATATCGTCTTTAGAACGCTTGCTATATCCCTCCACCAGCACCTCAAATGTCTTGCCCACATCGCGACGGTTGCTGCAAAGCGACAATTCGTTCTGCAATGCTATCATGCGGTTCAGGCGATCTATCTTCACTTCTTCGGGAACGTTATCGGGCAATCGCTTGGCGGCAAACGTGCCGGGACGCTCACTGTACTTGAACATAAACGATGAGTCGAAGCCAACTTCTCGCATCAGGCTTAATGTCTCCTGGAAATCTTCCTCGGTCTCGTCGTGGAATCCCGTGAACATGTCGGTCGATATGCCACAGTTGGGCATCGCCTTGCGTATGCGAGCTATGCGGTCGAGATACCACTCCCTCGTGTATTTCCGGTTCATGAGCTTCAGCACCTTGTTACTACCGCTCTGCACAGGCAGGTGGATGTGCTTGCAGATGTTGTCATATCGGGCCATAGTGTCGATAATGGCATCGCTCAAGTCCTCGGGATTGCTGGTGGTGAAACGCACACGCATCTCGGGAGCTGCCTCGGCAACCATGGCAAGCAGTTTTGCGAGGTCTACCTCTACCCCATTGCTATCGGCAGGTTTATAAAGATAGGAATTCACATTCTGACCAAGCAGTGTCACCTCCTTAAAACCTTTCTCCTGAAGGTCGCGAAGTTCGTTTAGAATGCTCTGTGGCTCACGGCTACGCTCACGACCGCGGGTATAGGGCACAATGCAATAGGTGCAAAAATTGTTGCAGCCACGCATTATCGAGATAAACCCGCTCGTGCGGCTACCACTAATGCGGGTAGGGATAATGTCCCGATAGGTTTCGGTGGTCGACAGTTCCACATTAATCGACTTCTCTCCGTTCTCAGCAGCTCCTATCAGGCTTGGCAGTTCAAGATAACTGTCGGGACCTGCCACTATATCCACGCCATACTCGTTGATAAGCACCTCTTTCATGCGCTCGGCCATGCAGCCTATAATACCAATGATTAATCGGCGTTGACGACGGCGACGCAAGGCATTAAGCGTGTTGAGGCGGGCAAAGATGCGTTGCTCGGCATTGTCGCGCACACTGCATGTATTGATAAAGATGGCATCGGCACGGTCCAGGTCATCGGTAGTGCCATATCCTGCCATTTTCATTACCGTTGCCACCACTTCGCTGTCGGCGACATTCATCTGGCAGCCGTAGGTCTCAAGAAACAATTTCTTTGAGAACTCTTCGGTGCCATCATATTTCAGGTTAAGTTTATTCATATAATTTAATGTGTCTTAGAGCGTGCAAAGTTACTACATTTTCTCTGTTTTAAGAACAACGGCAGTTATTTTTCCAATTCCTCAGTGGCAAAGTAGCGCCACAGGGGAGCAAGCATGAGGGCCTGCTTGAGGGTATCCCCCCTTAGCATGTCAAGAACCTCGTCGCGCGTGAGAAGCACCACGTCGATGTCCTCGGTGCGGTCGAGGTGCTGCTCTTGCAAGTGCTTCACACCCTTGGCAACAAAACAGTGGGTAAGATTATTGCACGTGCTTGGATTTTGGCCAATGGTCATCACCTCCCGCCATTCACCGCCGCCATAACCGGTCTCTTCGAGCAACTCGCGACGAGCACTCTGCTCAATGGTCTCGCCTGGCTCGGCAACACCGGCACACAGCTCTATCGACAACACATCGAGAGCATAGCGGTACTGGCGAACAAACACGAAGTGGTCATCTTCGGTTATGGCTATGACGTTCACCCAATCGGGATATTCAAGAACATAAAACTCGTCGTTGATTTCGCCATTGGGCAGTTGCACCACGTCTCTACGCGCCGTGAGCCATGGGCGGCGAATCAGATATTCGCTCTTAAGCGTTTTCCAGCGCTTGGCCGTTTCAATATCCTTCGATTCTTTCATGGTCTTTAATGCCATTTATAAAGACAAAATATTGTCGATTAACAAAAAAGGGCGACTTTCGTCGTCCTTCGTAACTGGGTGGGTGCTGACGGATTCGAACCGCCGACCCTCTGCTTGTAAGGCAGATGCTCTGAACCAGCTGAGCTAAGCACCCGTGCTCTTTTGGAAAAGCGATGCAAAATTACAACAGTTTTTTGAGCCTTGCAAGTGTTTTGTGATTTTTTTGTTTAAAAAAATCACAAAGGAATGCCGTTCTGTATTATCGGCAAGATGTCTTGCGGCTTGTTTATGATTACGTTGGCATGATACTCCTTGAGTTCTTTCACTGGTCTGAATCCCCAGGAGACACCTATTGAGTCGAGGCATGCCCGGCGAGCGGTTTCCATGTCAATTCCCGAGTCGCCAATATATATGGTGTCCTGCTTTGCGATTTTGGCTTCGGAGAGAATCATGAACACTATTGATGGGTCGGGCTTGACAGGTATGCCTTCCCTTTGTCCTGCTATAGCCACCCAGTCGATATCGGGGAAGAAATGGTTTATGATTTTATCGGTAGCCTGCTGGTACTTGTTGCTTGCCACAGCAAGCTTCACGCCCTGCTCTTGCAGCTCATGCAGGAGCTCTGGCATTCCCTCGTAGGGCTTGGTAAGGTTGGTGTTATGCTCGTTATAATATTCCTTGAAGTCTTTGAGCATGGCATTGACCACCGAGGGCTTGTTGCGGGCATCCTCAGGAAGCACACGCTCAATGAGTCGCTTCACGCCATTTCCCACAAAGAAAGGATAGGAAGCAATGCTGTGGGTGTGGAAGCCATTGCGGTCAAGGGCATAGTTTGCTGCCTCACCCAAGTCTTTGATTGTATTTAGCAACGTTCCGTCGAGGTCAAAAATCGCTAATTTCTTCATGTTGTCGTCTTTTATCAGTTGTCTATTTTTAGAATGGATAGCCTATGGAGAAGTGAAGCTCGGCATCACGTTTGAAGTTAGGGGAGAACAGCGGCCAGTGTTCCTGACCCGAGGCGGGATTGTGAGCCTTCATGCCAAGGTCGAAACGCAGCAGGAAGTAAGTGAAGTCCATGCGAAGGCCAAGGCCGTAAGACAACGCAAGCTGCTCATAGAACTTGTCGAACTTAAACACGCCTCCAGGCTGGTCGTTATAGTCCTTGATAGTCCAGATGTTACCGCAGTCGATGAAAACACCGAGTTCAATCACCCAGAACAGCTTGCAGCGATATTCCAGGTTTAGGTCAAGACGGATGTCGCCACATTGGTAGATAAAGCTGTTTTGGGCTTTCTTTCCGTCGAAGCTGCCGGGGCCCAAGGTGCGCACGCCCCACCCTCTCACGCTGTTGGCACCGCCCGAGTAGAAACGTTTCTCAAAGGGCACCACATTGCTGTTGCCGTAGGGCACGGCAATGCCAAACCCTGCATGGAAAGCCACCGAGCTGCGCTGGCTTATGTAGTGAGTAATCGCAAAGTCGCCATCGAGCTTCACATATTGCGAATAACGGGTGCCAATCACCTTATAGCTGTCGTCGGGCTCACGCTTCTGGTTGAAAAGATGCGACAGCCCATACAGAAGGTTGCCTGCGGTCTCGGCTGTTCCCCTTATGGTGTAGATATTGTTCTGGAACACCGTTGTGAGCGGATTGACAACTCTCCGGTTGGTCTTGTAGAATGTGTAACCCATGCGCATGATAAGGTGGTTCTCGTAGGAATACCGCAGCAACGGGTTGCTGATGCTGTCAAGGAAGTTGCTCTTGCTCTTGGGCAGATAGATGTAGCTCAGGTCAATGAGATTGAAGGTGTGGCGCATCTGGTTGTTGCGTTCACTCCATATATACTTCCATCCGGCACCGGCAATAATGCGTGTGTACTCGGGGCGCTCCTGGTAGTTGAAACTCGTCATGAACTCAGTCGATGCCTGAATGCGGCGCTTGAAGCTATCGCGCAGGAAGAGCATTTTAAATCGTGGGAAAGTAATGCCCACGTCGCCCGAATATTCGCTATAGTTGTCATTGATGAGTCCACTCAAGTCGCCCGACAGGCTCTCGTAAGAAGCCTTAAATTTCACGTTAAGTATTTCCGAACCCTTGAAAATGTTGCGGTGCTGATAGTCGGCACCAATGCCAAAGCCCAGGTCTCCCTCGCTGTTGGTTCCCTCAAGCGAGAAAGAAATCGTCTGGGACTTGTCGCGGTTAAGCAGGATGTAGGCATCAATGTAGAGCTGCCCATCAACATATCCCACCGGCTTCATGTCGATATTGATAAACTTGATGATGCCCAAGCGTCCCAATGCCTTGTAGGTGCGGTCTACATCGGTAGCATTATAAATCTCTCCAGGACGTATGAAGCAGTTCTCGTAAAGGATTTCCTTGTCGATATAGTGCTCATCGCCATAGAGAACTGTAATGCCGTTGTAACGCTCCTCCTCGCCATAGACGCCCTCTTGCATGCTCACGGCATCATAATTGGTGACAAATATCACATCACGCACATAGAACTGCCTGTGCGAGTCGATGTGTGGCACATGCGGCAGGTCCTTTATCTTGTCGCTCAGCGACAGAGTGAGGTCCACTTCATTGGAGCCGGCGGCGGTGTCGGCAACGAAGGTTATATAACTCTTGTTAAAGGCATAGTAGCCATTATTGCGCAGGCGTTGCACTATAAGATCTCGCTCGGCATCAAGTTTCTTGTGGTCAAGAAGTGACTGTATCTTGACAGGAAAGTCAACAGTATCGCCAAGGATAAGGGTCCTAAGGCTGTCGTTGTTGATGTCGTAACTGATGGAGCGCACGCGGTAAGGCTTGTTAAGGGTGATGTTGTAATCAACCTGAGCTTTTTTCTTTTCGGGTCGCAGCGTCACATCGCTGGTAACATGGCTTTTCAGGAACCCTTTGTTGATAAGTGCCCGCTCCAGCTGGTTCTCGCTCGCCATGGTGAGAGTGGAGTCATAGATTACTGGTGGCGCCCCCACTCGCCTAATCCACTTGTTGAACCATTTGGTCGAATCTTTTCCCGACATATTGTAGATTGCCAGCTGCATTTTCAGCCCTCCCAGCACCTTGTGGTTCTCGGTCTGACGCAGATAGTTGAAAAGTTCGGCCTTGTTGATGTCGCCATCGTTCTCCTTGTCAAGGATGTTGATTTTCACCTTGTCAAGAAGGTATTGCCCATCGGGGACATGCTTGGTCGAGGCGCACGAAAACAGCACCGGCACAAGCAGCAGTGCCAATGCCAACCGTACTATTATTCGTGTCACACTTCTCATCTTATTAATATAGTTTGCAAATTTACCACCTTTATATTTAACGGCAAAATATTTTTTTAATTCATCGCCCACCATCTTTGCCTTTTACAAGACAAGGTACTTGGGCTGCGCATGGGATTTTGTTTACATAAATTGCCATGAATTGTCCGCAAATTGCCAATAAGGACACAAGAAAATTGCTTTAGATACAGGCAGGACACAAGAAAATTGCTTTAGATACAGGCAGGACACAAGAACAAAAGCTCACTCAAGAACATAGTTTTTTGTCAAACCAAGAAAACAAAAAATTGGGGACAAGTGGGACAAGGAATCAAAGGAATCAAAGGAGGAAAAGGAATCGCTTGACTCACATGAATCACACGAATCGCTTGAATCACATGAATCACATGAATCGCTTGACTCGCTTGACTCACATGAATCACACGAATCGCATGAATCACTTGAATCGCATGTGGAGTGGCAGTATGTCAATGAACTCTTTTTTAGGCAAAGATAACACCTTATTATATAATAGAACAACTTTAAAAAAGTTCATATTTTTTAGAAACAGATGATAGGAGTGACTAAGAGTGGATAAGAATGGCTAAGAATGGATAGGAACTACCATGAATAGAAAATTCTGAAAAAGAAATAGATTTTTTCAGAGCAGTCTCTCTTACAGATGTGCCCCCTACCATTTTGGTGTGAGCCGATATAATAGGATGTGGATGTGGTATAAAAAAGAAATCCCTGACTCATCGTCGGGGATTGCTTAACTAATTAACTTTCTAATACCATTAACATAAACCTTAAAACAATGAAAAGTATCGTCTCACGACGACTAAGATTTCATAACCTTAAAAAACTAATACCATGAAAACTGATGCAAAGATACAGCATTTTGTGTTATAAAACATAATTTTGAAGCAGAAAAAGCAATAATTTAACACATTTTAACGATTTTGCCGTAAAAAGCCTGATTTTTACTACCTTTTTCGGCTAAACAGGACATACTTGCAAATGGCAAAAAACTGATTGTACATCTTTTAAAAAAACTGTTGTGGATGAGTGAAAAGTAAAAAGTTTTTTGTACCTTTGTGTCGGTAATTAGAGATTGATGGCAGCACGAGTAAAATATGATGAAGCCGAAATAATAGAGCAGCTGCACAAGCAAGCCACGTGTCGCGCTGCGTTCGGGAAAGTGATAGAGCACTATTCCGAACAGCTCTACTGGCACATACGTCGCATGGTAATCGACCATGACGATGCCAACGATGTGCTCCAAAACACCCTCATCAAGGCTTGGACCAACATTGACAACTTCCGCGGCGATGCCAAGCTATCGACGTGGCTCTACAAGATTGCCATAAACGAGTCGATTACATTTATCAACAAGAAGAAGGTGCTTAACAACATCTCGCTCGACGATGACGACTCGTTTCTGGTCAACAATCTTGAGGCCGACAAGTACTTCGACGGCGATGAGGCACAAGCCAAGCTCCAGAAAGCTATCGCCATGCTTCCCGAGAAACAACGCTTAGTTTTCAACATGCGTTACTACGACGAGATGAAATATGAGGAGATGAGTGAGATACTGGGCACGTCGGTAGGTGCCTTGAAAGCCTCCTATCATCATGCGCTGAAGAAAATCGAAACATTTTTTGAGAACAATGATTAAACCTTTTTAAGTTGTTTTAGTCAAAATGTTGTAATGAAAAACGAGGATTCCAAAATATTAGAAAAGCTCGGTAAGGACCCGGGATTTAAAGTCCCTGAGAATTACTTCAACGATTTCAACGCAAAGTTGATGGAGTCGCTGCCTGAGGTAAAAATCACCGAGGAAGTGAACCCAACTTTGTGGGTTCGTGTGCGGCCATTCATCTACATGGCAGCCATGTTTGCCGGAGTGTGGTTGATGATGAACATCTTCTCCATTGGCAAGTCGAGCGCGACAGGCGAGCAAAAAGCCGCACGCATCTCTCAAGGTGTTATCAATAACGAGAAGAATGCCGAGGAACTCATCAACTATGGCGGAGTAAGCGACTACGACATCATGACCTATGAAGACTCGGTCAACATCGACATGCAGGAAGAAGCTCCCGCAGAGTAACATTTAGAAATCATTGCAAGATTTTTTTCACATGACAAGGACCTTACACATAGCAGTAGCAGTGCTGATGCTAAGCATGAGCGGTTTTGTGACAGCCAATGCCGGCGACGACAATCACAACCACAACCGCAATCGCAGTCAGTGGACTAAGGACATGCTTGAGTATAAGCACGATTTCATAGCCGAGGAGACCGGCATGACACAAGCCCAGCGCGACAAGTTCATGCCAATCTACGAAGCTATGGAAAAGGAAATATATCACGTTAACAACAACGCTCACAATCAAGCCCGCAAGGTCTCGACCAGCAAAGGCAAGGTCAGCGACCAAGAATATGCCACTGCAGCCAAGGCGCTGTCGAACGTGAAGGTCAAGGAAGGTGAAATCGAAGCAAAATACTACGACAAGTTTGCCAAGATTCTCAACAAGAAGCAAATGTTCCTGCTCAAGCAAGCCGAAGTAAAATTCCGCCGCAAGATGATAACAAGGAAAAAATAAGAAACTAACTTTTTAAATACAATGCCGTTCCGCAACATTTTCGATAACGAAGATGTTGCGGAGCTTTTTAAGACCAGGCGCTAAAAGGTGGGAGCACGTCTGTAAGAGAGGCTGTTGCAAAACAACTTTTTTAAGTCGCCTTCGGCGAGAAATCTAACAAATTATAACAAACAAGCATTGTTTAATGAATTGATTCTAAGTAAGTTAATTACTTGTTAGATTTGTAATTATTTGTATGATTTCTGCGCGAAGCGCACTAATTCTGAGTTTTGCAACTGCCTCTGTCAGAACTTGCTCCTATCTTTTTGCGACAGGTCCAATAAATATCCTTCAATCTGTTTTTTTCCATGCTTTATTGTGATTTCTTGTTTTTTATGACTAATTTTGCGATAGTTATCACGAATTTCACAAAAAACACATAAAACAATGAGAACACAACGGATTTTATTATTTCTCACAGTTGCGTTGATGGCAATTGCAAGCCAAGCGATACCCAGACACTTAAAGCCAAATTACAAAGCCATAAGCATGACCGACGATCAAAGGCAACAGACTATCACTGTTACAGCAATCGAGCATGACATCCTGCGCGTTGATGTGGTGCCCAACGGTGCCCAATCGCCGAAATTGCCCTCATTGGTCGAAGACAAAAGCAATCCCTTGATTCCTAAAGTAGAAGTCGAGGAAGAACATGATTTCGAGATAATGAAAACCCGCAGCCGCATGAGAGCTGTTCTTGACAAGCGCCTCAAGAGCCTGACAATAAGCTGTGGCAGTTCTTTCATAGCCACCGACCTGTGTGGGCGCGACAACGGCACGGTGCGCCTGCTGCATCAGGGCAATGAGTCGTTCTATGGTGCCGGTGAACGAGGCTACTCGTTAAACCTGCGCGGCGACACGCTCATCAATTTCAACAAGCAAAACTACGGCTACGTCAGTGGTGAGAAACGCATCAAGCAGATGGGCATCAACATGCCTTTTATAATTTCATCGCGTGGTTACGGCATCTTCTTCGACGACTTCTGCAAGTCTACAATGCGCGTGGGCGATGAATGCATCGAGTATAAAAGCACCTCGCCACAACCCATCACCTACTACATTATCAACGGCAACGGCAATGTTGAAAACGTTGTCAAGAACTTCACCTGGCTCGTGGGACGCCAGGAGTTGCCGCCACTGTGGACCCTGGGCTATATCACATCAAAATATGGCTACCACAACCAGCACGAGAGCGAGGGCGTGGTCGACACCCTCAAGCGCGCCGGCTATCCACTCGACGGCATCGTGTTTGACCTGTACTGGTACGGCAAGGAGCAAGACATGGGCCGCTTGGAGTGGGACAAAGACCAGTGGCCCGACCATCGCGGCATGCTCAAGCGCTTCAAGGACAAGGGCATTCACGCAGTGACTATCTCGCAGCCCTACGTGCTCACCAACGGGCGAGCTATCACCAACTATCGCCTGCTCGACCCAAAGGACATGTTCTGCAAAACCGACGGCACCGACACCACCCAAACCGTTACCATCTGGGTGGGCCAGGGAGGCATGTTTGACGTTTCCAATCCCGACACCCGCCAGTGGCTGCGTGACCGCTACCACTCTCTCACCGAGGAAGGGGTGAGCGGCTGGTGGGGCGACCTGGGCGAGCCCGAGGTGCACCCCGAGGCCATACGTCACCACAACGGCCTCACTGCCGAGCAATATCACAACTACTACGGCAACGAATGGAGCAGCATCATCTACAATCTCTTCAAGGAAGAATATCCCGACCGCCGACCCATGATCATGATGCGCGCCGGAACCGCCGGGCTGCAACGCTACTCGGTGTTCCCGTGGTCAACCGACGTGTCACGCTCATGGGGAGGTTTCCAGCCACAAGTAACCATCATGCTCAACTCGGGCTTGAGTGGCCTGGGCTACATGTCGCACGACGTGGGCGGCTTTGCCCTCGACCCCGAGAAGAAGCGCGACGGCGAGCTCTACATACGCTGGCTGCAGTTGGGCTTGTTCTCGCCAGTGTTGCGCACCCACTCGCAAGACCTTGCCGAGCCCTATCACTACACCGAGTTTGGCGACCTGCCACTGCGCATCATCAGCGAGCGCTACCGCTGGCTGCCCTATAACTACACCCTCGCGTGGGAGAACGCTAGCCAGGGAGTGCCACTGGTGCGCCCATTGGGATTCTATGAGAGCGACAACTGCATTAGTCGCTACGACAGCATCAGCGACCAGTACCTGTGGGGCCATGACGTGATGGTGGCTCCCGTGATGCAGCAAGGCGCCACAAGCCGCGAGATTACCTTCCCCGAAGGCACCTGGGTCGACATCAACATTCCCAGCAATCGCTACAATGGTCACACAACCATTAGCTACAACGCTCCGCTCGATGTGCTGCCACTCTTTGCCCGCGCCGGTGCATTTATTCCCAAAGGACGCTACGCCGGCAAAATCGAGAACGTGGGCGATTATAACCCCAACCGTCTCGACATCATGTACTACATGAGCAACACGCCATCGGGATACACCCTCTTCGACGACGACCTGCAATCGACAGGCACGCTTGAAAAGAACAAGCACCGCCTTATTCACTTTGCCGCCACCCCGGCTGCCGACAAGTGCGTTATCACTATCACTGGTGAAGGAGACGGCACGCCCGCCAAAAAGGAATACCGCCTCATCGTTCCCGGCATGGAAATCAAGCCCTCGCAGGTGAAGGTCAACGGCAAGAAGGTTAAGGTCAACTACGACAAAACCGCCCCAACCCTCACAATCCCCCTCACCATCAACGACATTAACGCAACAACCACTGTTGAAATAGTGAAGTGATTGAACTCCGCCTAATGACCGACTTGGGTTGAGCTGGCGGCACACATAATGCAACAACATTAGAGCGCATCGGGCAAGAAGCTCGATGCGCTCTAAATATCTGTTTAATAAAATCTAATGCGATTAGTCCTTGATGAGGGTTGCGCCCTTCTTGAGAGCTTCCTCGTTCATGGGGATGAGGTGCCAGTGACGCTCAGGAAGAGTCTTCTTGAGGCCCTTGAGCACGTTCTCGATGGTTACAATAGGCTTAACCTTGAGATAAGCACCAAGCACAATCATGTTGAATGCCTTGCTGTTGTTGATCTCGATGGTAGCCTCGGTAGCCTCGATGCGATAAATCTTAATGTCGGTGCGCTTGGGAGGAGTGTTGATACCATAGCTGTCGTAGATGAGCACGCCGCCAGGTTTCACCATTTTCTCAAACTTGTCAAGACTCTGCTGGTTGAGGACCACTGCAGTGTCATACATGTTGAGGATAGGCGAGCTGATGCGCTCGTCGCTTA
>CAMJZF010000065.1 GCA_946410125.1 uncultured Prevotellaceae bacterium
TGATCCCCGATGCCATAGCCCGCTCGGTCTATGCCAAGGAGTGCAGCAATCAATTAGGGATTGGCGAGGATGTGCTCTTGCGGGAAATACAGAAGAATATATTGCGCAACCGAGAAGAAGCCGAGAAGCGACGTCAACGCGAAAAGAACCGCCAAGAGCGAAGTGTTGAACGTCAACCGGCCGGCTCAAGCAATCCTTCTCATGAGGCGGTACCCGAAACACCTCCACCGCCGCCGGTAGAGCCACCGACCATAGAAGATGCGGTTACCTATACCGATGAACCTCCTGTAATTGACGTGCCGCCACCATCGTTCAACGATTTTCCTGTTGGTCCCGGTAATCAAGATACTACTCATGTGTCAACTATCGATCATGACAGTCTCGCTCCAAGGCACTCGTCAAGAGAAGACATCCTCTACCCTGCCGAGCTTGGCATTATGCGCGACATTGTCAAGTATGGCATGTGTTACCTGTGTGAATCGATAGATGAAAATGGAGAGCATCATCCAATAACCGTCATTGAGCACATCAACAATGAGTTTGCTATTGACAACATCTCTTTTTCCAATACAACATTCAAGAAGATTTTTGAGATAAGCATGCAGTTCGTTGGTGAATTCTATAGTGCTCTTGCCCTTAAGGAAAAAGCCGAGCGTCTTTTCCTCGACAAGCAATTTCACCAAGCCATCGGTGCCATCAACACCGATGGAATGAATGCCGATGCTGTTGAGAAGAAAGAAAAAGAACTCTTAAAAGGGTTTACCAATGAAATGGAGCAGAAAATCAAGGATTTCCGAAAGAATTATCTTGAAAAGAAACTCTGTTCCCACCTTGACGACGAGGTGCGACTGAAATCAATAGAAATGGTTAGCGAGAAACATCAATTGAGCAAAATCTACTCCGCCGAAGATATAGAAAAATCTAATGACGACAAGCTCGCTACAATCATCTCCGAGGCCATCAACAATCTAAAGAACTCTATTCTTACCTGCGACATTATCGACACTCAGAACCAACTAAAAACAGCTAAAGGTGACGATGCCATTTCGCTGATGACTTTATTGCAAAACCTCTACGAGACCCGCAAAGAACTTGCAAAGTACATTGGAGAGAGAGTGGTCAATCCCAAAGTGTAATACACATTTTTGCTTCGTAACTGAATAATGATTTTGAATGTAAATATTATTATTTAGCCTGTAAAATTTTAGTCTTTAAACTAAAAATAGTAATTTTGCACGTTTATGGGACGAATATTAGCTATAGACTATGGACGCAAGCGTTGTGGCATTGCTGTGACCGACACGCTGAAAATCATTGCCAACGGACTGGAAACAGTGCCTACACACCAGCTCATGGAGTTTTTGAAGGACTACATGAGCCGTGAAAACGTTGAGCTAATTGTCATGGGGCAGCCCACGCAGCTCAATGGACAGCCAAGTGAAAGCATGCGTTATATTACCCCTTTCCTAAACCGATTGAAAAAAGAGATGCCAAATGTTCCCGTTGTAATGGTTGATGAGAGGTTTACTTCTACCATCGCTCATCGGGCCATGATTGACGGAGGCATGAAAAAAAGCGACAGACGCGACAAGGCGCGTGTCGACACCATAGCCGCAAGCCTTATTCTTAATGATTATCTACAAAGTATTCAATATAATAAATAAACATGATACTACCTATTTATATCTACGGGCAACCAGTGCTTCGTAAAGTTGCAGAGCCTATTGACAAAGATTTCCCTAATCTCAATGAGTTGATTCAAAATATGAAAGATACAATGTACGACAGCGACGGCATTGGCATCGCCGCCCCTCAAGTGGGAGTGAGCGCGAGGGTCGTATACATTGATGTCGATGCTTTGAGCGAGAAATTTCCTGAACTCAAAGATAAACGCATGGTACTTATCAATCCTGAAATCAGCATCGACCAGGACAGCCCCACCGAGACTCGCGAGGAAGGTTGCCTCAGTGTTCCCGGTATACATGAAAATGTAACTCGCCACACTAAGATCCACGTCCACTACTTTGACGAGAACTGGGAAGAGCACGACGAGGACATCGACACTTACCTGGCGCGTGTCATTCAGCATGAGTGTGACCATCTTGAAGGACATGTTTTCATCGACCGCATTTCAGCCATACGAAAGCAGATGATTCGCAACAAGCTCAACAACATGCTTAAAGGTAAAGTTGACTGTGACTATCGCATCAAGGCTTACAAGCCATCAAGGCGCAGGTAATTTTGTGATAGATAAAAACGCTATAGACCACTTCAAGAAGTGGCAAGACAAAACCGATAAAATTGAATATTAATAATAACTTATTACAGCTATGAGACTTATTATTGAACCAAATTACGAGCAAGTATCGGCATGGGCTGCTAATTATGTGGCTTCACGCATCAATGCCGCACACCCCACTCCCGAGAAGCCCTTTGTACTGGGATGCCCCACAGGCAGCTCACCACTGGGCATGTATCGCAAGCTCATCGAGCTTAACAAGGCGGGCAAAGTTTCGTTCCAGAATGTGATAACATTCAACATGGATGAGTATGTTGGACTTCCCGAAGAGCATCCCGAAAGCTATCACAGCTTCATGTGGAACAATTTATTCTCTCACATCGACATTAAGAAAGAGAATGTAAATATACTCAATGGTAATGCCACCGACCTTGAGAAAGAATGCGAAGAATATGAGGCTCGAATTAAGGCTGCTGGTGGAATAGATCTATTTATGGGCGGTGTGGGACCCGATGGACACATTGCCTTTAACGAGCCTGGCTCATCGCTTACTTCGCTCACACGCATGAAGACTCTCACACAAGACACAATAATTGCCAACAGCCGCTTCTTCGACGATGACGTCAACAAGGTGCCCAAGACTGCACTTACTGTTGGAGTTGGAACTGTTATGGCAGCAAAGAGCGTGATGATTATTGTCAATGGTTACAAGAAAGCACGCGCACTGCAGCAAGCTGTTGAAGGTGGTGTTTCACACATGTGTACCTTGAGTGCTCTGCAAATGCACCGCAAGGCAATCATCGTTTGCGACGAAGACGCTACAATGGAACTTAAAGTCAGCACCTATCGATACTTTAAGGATATCGAGAGCCAGCATCTTGACCCGTCAACACTGCTGTAACCGTAACCCATTACAGTCATGCAAACAGAAATGAGCAACAAATTAATCACTTGTTGCTCATTCTTTATTATAATTATTGTAATCAACGGCGACGGCCTTTGCCGCGCTTTCCACCTCTTCCCGATTCACCTCGGGCAGCTTTGCCACGAGACACTTCACGGCGCGTGCTGTTGCCACGGCGGTCGCGTTTCTGCCGACGAGATGCCCTTCCTCCTTCATACTCTGAACGCAAGCGGTCGGTAGCGGTTTCATGTTCACGGCGTGATGCCTGAGTGATTGGCATCTTGTCGATGTGGTGGCTTCCGGCGGGATTTTCACTATCAACAAGAACAAAATCAAGCTGTTTCTTGATAAGGTCGGCACGTGCCACTTGTATAGTTATCGGGGCTCCGAGTTGATATTTCTTTCCACGCCGGCGACCTCTAATCATATAGTTCTTCTCATCAAATTCATAGAAGTCATCGTCCAAGTCATGCACCGCTATCATTCCTTCACAGTGCGTCTCATTGACTTCAACATATAAGCCCCACTCTGTCACGCCCGAAATTTTTCCTTCATAAACATCGCCCAGACGTGCTCCCATATATTCTACTTCTTTATATTTTATCGAAGCTCGCTCGGCATTGGCGGCAAGTTGCTCCTGACTGCTCACATGCTTGCAGTCTTCCTCAAGTTTCTCTTGATTAACCGAGCGAGAGCCCTTGATTGCATACTTGTCCAACAGACGATGCACCATTACATCTGGATAACGGCGAATAGGCGAAGTAAAGTGAGTATAATAGTCAAAAGCCAGTCCATAGTGCCCGACGTTATCACTGGAATAAATAGCCTTAGCCTGTGACTTGATTGCCAACAAAGAAATCAGCTCTTCCTCGGGTAGTCCTTTAATATCTTTGAGTAACTTGTTGATAGAACGATTCACTTCTTTGGCAGTACCTGTTGTCTTGAGTTTGTGACCAAAATGTGCTGCAATTTCAGCAACATTATTCAGCTTTTCGCGGTCTGGTTCCTCATGTATACGATAGACAAATGCTTTTGCCTTTTTGCTGGCAGGAACCTTGCCCACGTGAGCGGCAACTGTGCGGTTAGCAAGGAGCATAAACTCCTCGATGAGTTGATTTGCCTCCTTCGACACATGCAGATGTACGGCTGTGGGCACACCTTTCTCATCGATGTCAAAGTATTTCTCTTCACGGTTAAATTCTACTGCACCTTCTTCAAATCGTTGATGCCTTAGCTTTTGTGCGAGATCATTGAATGTAAGAATTTCGGCTGACAGGTCACCCTTGCCAGTCTCTATAATCTCCTGAGCTTCCTCATAGCAAAAACGACGGTCGCTATTAATCACTGTGTGACAGATTTTGTACCTGTGAACCTTGGCATTATCGTCTATCTCAAAGACCACTGAGTGACATAGCTTATCCTCGTGAGGACGCAGCGAACATATATAATTGCACAGGCGTTCGGGAAGCATGGGCACCGTGCGGTCAACAAGATAAACTGAGGTTGCTCGCGAATAAGCTTCTTTATCAATAACGCTATCTGGTTTGACATAATGTGTCACATCTGCAATGTGAACACCAATCTCCCACCTACCATTGGGAAGCTTCTCGATTGAGAGAGCATCATCATAGTCCTTGGCATCGGCTGGGTCAATGGTGAAGGTTGTCACACCTCGCATATCACGGCGGCGAGCTACTTCCTCGGGAGTAATACCTGGCTCTAACTTGTTGGCAACCCGTTCAACATTCTCAGGATAACGATAGGGCAATCCAAACTCAGCGAGGATTGCGTGAATTTCGGCATTGTTTTCTCCTGCAACACCCAGCACATCAACAACTTCACCAATAGGACTGTTAGAGCCGTCTGGCCACTCGATGATGCGAACAACTGCTTTGTCTCCAGTTTTGCCTCCCGACAGCTTATCAAGAGGAATAAATATATCGGTAGCCAGAAACTTGCTGTTGGTAGCCAAGTGGGCAAAATATTTCTTCACATTAAGAGTACCGATGAACACCTGATCCTTGCGTTCTACAATCTTAATGACTTCAGCCTCTGGCTCAAAGCCGCTGCGAGCCGCACTAATGTGAACCATCACCTTATCGCCATTTAGGGCATGCATTGAGTTGCGCTCGGCAACCATGATTGGAGCACTGTCTTCACCCTCAAGTACCACACTGTTCTTGCCATTGCTGCGACGTATAAACACACCGGCTGCAACATTGTTGCGTTGAGCTGCCTTAAACTTGCCGGGTGACAGTTCATTGATAAAACCATCTATTGCAAGCTGTTCGAGAATTTCAACGATGAGTGCGCGTTGCTTTGGTGTTTTAGCACCTACATGGGCACTCACCTGTTTATAGTTAAACGTTGCCTCGTCTTGGGTGTTGAAGAAATTTATCACCTTGTCGTGAAACTCACGCATTTCAATCTTATAGGAACTTAATCGGTCTCTTTTTGCCATATTATTATGAAGTGAAGTTTATATTGCAAAAATACAAATTATATATTAGAATTCAAAAAAGATACTTGATTTTTATAGACCAAGCAATATATCATATAAACGAGTGACATCGGCCGAGGTGATGACATTGTCTCGATTCACGTCGGCACGCTGAATGTTAGTCAATGACGCTCCAAGCAAGATGTCATAGAGAGCTGTCACGTCGGCCGATGTGACTACACCGTCATGATTGATGTCACCCTCTTGTTTCCCTTGAAGATATTTAATGCCGGCATCAATATCCAGTTTTCCACATCCCCATTTTATCGCTATCCCATTCTCCACATAGCTGTCGCTGTAACAGGTTGCAGCCATTAGCTCTCTTAAATCTCTTGGCGACAGTTGGGGCTCAATCTCAAGCCAAAGTGCTATGGCTCCCGCTACCACGGGAGCCGACATCGAGGTGCCACCTTCAAGTGCATAGGGATATTCGTTGCCATCAACGCTAACCAAATCAACAATCTTACTCGGTGATTTTAAAGATTCAACATATCTGCTACCCGACGATGCAAGCATATATCCCGGTGCCACTAAGTCGGGACGATTAATGTTGCGGGCATCGGTGCCAAATCCCGAGAAATAAGCTATATCTTCGGGATGACTGTCGGAGATGGTCCTTGTGGAGCCGTCCATCATCACAAATGAATTGCTGGAGCAATAGGCTCCTACCGAAATCACTTGGTCGGAGGTTGCCAGGTCACTCACATTACATCCGCCGTTTCTTATGCCACCCGTCCAACCGTTCAGACTTTCTTTTGAATAAATTATATTGTTGCCAGTCCAACCCATTAGTTTCTCGCCCTCGGGAGCTTTGTGAATGAGACCAATCTTATAGTGGTTTTTGTCAGAATGAGCATAATTGGTCTCAACCAATGAATGAAAATGACCATTATCTTCAATGGCACATGCAAAATACAGCTCACCTGTAAAATACTTGGCAAAGACGGTATCATTCTCACTTGAAACAACATAGACACTGTCTAATTCGGCTTCTTGAGGGATATCTAAACGGTGTATTAGAGTGTCGGCTATAACATCCCATATTACAGCATCGACAGTGTGGCGAGTACCCGACATGGACCACATGCTCGAATAACCGCTCATTACTTCACGGCGGTGCCAGTCGGCAAGAAATGTTGCTAATGAATCATTTACACCTAAAGTTTTGTTAATATTCATTGGCATGTCGGCATCGTTGCCCGACGACACCACACAAATGCGCCCAGCGCCCGACAGTTCATCAAAGAGCCGGCACAACACCGAGCTGCCATCGTGAGGTCCATCCTGACTGCTAAGGCTCATATTGATAACAGCGGGCAAGCCCACTTGGTCGGCATAATTGAATATATACCTGATTGAACTGGCTATATTAAAATCGGTCAATTCGCTTTCGGGCATTGCACAAACCACAATTTGAGCACCTGTGGCAACACCATGAAGGCCATTTGGCAGATAGCTTCCAGCTGCTGTGCCTGCAGTGTGCGTGCCGTGATACATTGTTGAATCATCTGTTGTGAGGCAAGCAATCTGCTCGGCGGTAGTATACTCACTGCCAGGTAACGACAAGCCATCAACAACTGGCGACACCCCTGTTGTGTCACAAGGTATATAAACTCTCACAATGCGGTTGTTTCCGTCTTTGTCAATGAAATTGATGTGGTTGAAATCTACTCCCACGTCAATTACTCCAACAACTACATTCTTACCGGTATAAGCAGGACTTAAATAGTCACCTGTGCTATAGGTCATAGACGGAAATCTTGACAATTCACGGGATTTACTGTTGCATAGCGTATAATGCTTTTCAATGTCAATATGCTTGATTCCCAAAATTGTTGTCAATTTCTCCACGCAATCGAGTGGCAGGGTAATCCCTCTAACATTGCCAAAACGGGAATTGACAGTTGCTCCTATTTGATTCAAAAACAACTCTGAGCATGGATTGTCAATTGTAACAAAAGCATGAATGGTTTCATCATGATTATTGTAACCTTTCTTTGAAATAATATCCGACTTTTGTTTTTTTGCCAGTTCAATTGACGTTCGTGCCGAGAAAACTCCTCCCATTGTTGTCAATGAGGTAATAACCAATAATATAAGCAGTATTTGTCGACTCATGATAATAGCTTTTACATAAACAAAACTTGAATTAACCATAAATGGCATTTGAAAAATTCAAGATTAGCCTATGCAAATTTACACCTTTTATGTGATAATTACAAAAAAACTCTGGTGATGAATCATATAAATTCACCACCAGAGGTTCGTTATTATGAAAAAACTGTTTTTTACTTGAGTTGCTCCACAAACTTGCGAAGACTCTCATTTTCGGGATCATATTGCAACCACTTCATGTAATATTCTTTAGCCATGTCGCGTTGACCACTCTTTGAATAGTAGGTGGCGATGTAGCGATAAGCCATCATGTAGAAATAGTTTGCGTTTGGATTATCCTTGTTGGCATCAACGGCTGCAATAAGTTTCTTGTAGGTATCAAGAGCCCCGCCCTTATATTCATTGTTTTCGGCAAGAGTCTCAACACGCGCTTTGAGGTTGATGTTTGCCAAATCATTAGGTTCTTTGTCCATCAGCTCTTTAACAACGTTAGTAGCCTTAGCTATTGCATCTTGCTTAACAGCCTCGTCCTGCTCATTCTCGGCAACACGGCAATAAGCGTTGGCAAGTTGATACAGGTCATTGGTTGTGTAGTTGCCACGATCAATAACTTCTTGACGCAGAGCGGCAGCTTTCACATATTCTTTGTTCTTGTTGTAGAAGCTTGCCAACTGAGCTTTCAAGTCGCCATTGTCGGGATATTGTTCAATCGCTTTCTCAAATGTTGCTACCGCCTCAGCACCACGGTTGGTGTTGTTAAGGGCTGTTGCATAGTAAGAGTAGTCCGAAACAAGATAAGGTGTTGCTTCATTGTGAGGAAGTGCAAAGAATTGAGCACCAGTCTCTACTGCCGACTCCCAATCGGGCTTGCTGCATTGGTTGTAGAATTTCAAGCGATAACCAAGGAACTTGTTTGAAGCATTTTCGGCATTGGCAATAAGGCCGTTGCAAACGTCAATCGATTTGTCATAGTCCTTGCTTATCCACAGCAACTGTGCATAGCGAACCTCATCCTTAGCAAAGTGGTTGGGGTTCTCATAGTACATGCCATAATATTCTACTGCCTTGGGCAAGTTTCCCTTAATCTCACTGGCTTCATAGTATTTCTCGGCGAGCTCGCGCTGCACAAGAGCACTATTGGGAACCAGAGTCAGCAACTCTTCAAGAGCGTTCACGGCACGTGTCTCGTTCAGGAAGAAGTCTACATTTGAGTACTTAACGCGGCTTTCGATATTGGCAGGTTCACGCTGGAATGCCAACTCATATTGACCGGCGGCTTTACCCCATTCTTTTTGGTTGCCCCACTGATCACCTTCAAAGATGTAGTAGTCGGGATCATCAGAGTTCCACTTAAATGCATTTTGTTTGAGCTTGGCAATTTGCTTTGCATAGGCATTGGCGTCGGCCTCATAGTAAGCCTTTGCCATGGCTATCGCCAGCTTTGGATTTTTCTTTGTGCATTTCTCGGCTATCTTGTAGAGGTTCTCGGCACCCTTGACATTTCCGTTCTCCAGCTCAATGGCGGCTTGACCCACATAATTGAATGGGTACTTTGCATCGGCTTGAACACCTTTTTCAAAGTAACTCTTGGCTAATGCTTTGTCTCTCTTGTGGAGGGCAACTTGTCCAAGATAGTAGTAAGCTTCGGCTTTGTTGCTTGCAGTGTTGAGATTTCTCTCAAGCAGCTCCTCAGCATCATCAAGTTTGCCAATCTTGTAAAAATCAATACCATCTTTGTAGCCTTGTGCGTTTACCACAAAAGCTGCGCATGCGATAAGCATGGATGCGAAAAAGAATTTAGTTTTCATTTCTGTAAGTATTAAATAGTTATTTATTACATTTTCAATCTCTTTATTAAGTGAGCCTTTGCTGGACTTCACTTTAATTTATTGGTTTATTGTCCGTTACTCAAATTCACAATTCTTACGGGTACTGACCCTGGAGATATTCCGGTCTGCAGTATGATCTTCTGTCCAATACTTCCTGTAAGGAATGTAAAGAAATCATGATCATGAGTTCCTAATGCCGAAGCATCTATTGCAAATATCTCTCTCGTTAAAGGATAAGAACCGTCATAGATATAAGCTTGATAGGGTTTATAATCTTTAATAGCATCTTCTTTTCTCACGCCAAGAACCTTAATGCGGTCGCTAAAGTGTGTCTCCTGAGTCATGCCTGTGCTTCCTTGCAACTCGGCATATCTTTCTTCAATTGTGGTTGCTGTCGATTTCATGTCGCTGGTAATCCATGAAACACCAATCACACCAATCGCATTGCGTGTTTTCTCCACTATGTTGAACACATCTTTGGAACTGCCTTGTGCAAAGAACTCGATGGGAAGATCATTTCCATTATTGAATTTATCCTTTATATAATGAACAACACCCGAGCGGTTTTGATCGAAAATCACCTTGATGGGTTGATCTTTCAGTTTGGTGGGATAGACTTGTCCCCATTTGGTGGATTTCCCTGTCATAATATCCCTGATGTCATTCATCGACAGATAGTCAATGTCATTCTCTTTATTGACAATAAGCGCAACGGCATCAACAGCTATTCGGCGAGAGCGATAGGCACGTCCCTGCTTGCGCAGGATGCCTTTCTGGTTGTTGGTCAGGTCGCGATAGGTGATAATCACATTAACCTTCCCGTCAAGCAGTGAGTCGAGAGCCGATGTCTCGTCCATATAACGAGGCAACACATTGGCATCTTTATAAGAAAATTCAAAGACCTCTATTTCATCGTCAAGAATATTCTTGAACGACTCGTCACAGATAACCTTGCACAGGCCACTCACCTTGCTCGGGTTCTTGCTTTTGTTGCAAGAAGCAACAACAAGTGTCATTGCAGCAAGAAGCATTGATAGTAATATAATTTTACGGTAACTCATAGTGCTTTGAAATTAATAATGTCAACTGTTTCTCTCTTCCAAATCTCGGAGGCGATAATAGTCAATGCCTTTTATCTGCCTGTAACAACGATATATTCCATATAGTGCCAGTATAGCCGCAAAAACATATCGTCCGGTGAGCCAAGGCTCAGTTGTCCATTCAAAGAAGTTGATATACAAAAGGTATGCCATACCTAAATAGACTAATATCATAAATATTCCAAAGAATATCCTAATTGCCTTGAAAACCATAGAAGTCTTAAGTTTCATATATCAAAATCTTAAATTTTAACATTAGACACACCATCAAAACAATGGTTTATTATAAATGAATGAAAATCCAACTTTTTTCGTAATAAGTGATTTAAATATCCGTTATACACTTTTACATCGTGTAAAATTACAAAAAAAAAAATGAATAGAATCAATCTTAGGCGATATATTATAATATCTTAACGAAAATTTATTGCTCTGCAACTTTACTCATAAAAAATTCCTTGAAACGGAAATAGCTGTCAAGGACAGCTTTGCCACGCATTAGGGCCACAGTACCTTTCTCGGGGTTCTGACGGCGGAAATTGCGGGTTACTGTAAAGTCTACTGTGTATTCGGGAGATTTATCTTCTCTCATTGATTTCTGTACATCAACAGCGAGACCTGAAAAAAATATTGAATCAATGTCACTTTCACGATAGGCATTGACATAATCCCTAATGTCGTTCAAGCCAGCCGGACGTTTACCCATGAAATCATCCATTTCGATATTGCAGGTTGCCATGACATCGCCCATGTTCCAAGTTTCGATTCCAGTGAGGAATTGCTGTATCGACCGCTTAACATTATCACGTTCTTGCAGCGTGAGTTCGGCAAGTCGCAAATCCTCAAACTTACTTCTTGCTTCGCCAACATGCTTCCCTGTTGGAAATTCATTGATATACTTGCGAAACAGTTCTTTATCGTTATTCTCAACAGCTTTGTTCCACACAACATCATCAAGAAGACCCCTGACTTGAATCATGTATTTACTTTGTGGATGATTAATGATAAATGAGCGCAGCACATCCTCATCGTTGCTACCCATGGCATTCTCCCATTCCGTTTTCTCTTTAATAAGTTGTGAATAGAGTTGTCTGGCTTCTGCTATGTGCTGGCCATTAGGATACTCATCGATATATTTTTTCAGATCAACAAGTTCCTTCGATTCACGGCATGTTGCCCACATCGACTCCTCGTCTTGATGACTCAACCCCATATACAGTGCGGCACCAATTACTACTAAAGCGGCAATCACTGCACTCAATATAATTATCCAATTGCTGTCTTTCTTTCTGCGCGTGTTATTGCGGGAATTGTAATCTTGAGAAACAACTTTCCTGGGATTACTATCTTCAGCTGGCACAGGTGGTTGCGAGGCTTGTGGAATTCGAGCGCCACACACGGCGCAATACACATCACCGGCATTTACCGGATTGCCACAGTTAGTACAATGCATATCATTTGGTCATTAGAATTACTATGCAAAAGTAATAAAAAATATATCATTTAGCGACATGCAAAGCGACAAAAAAACCGCAAGAAACGAAACTTGCGGTTTTTTATCATATCTTAAATAATTTTCTATCCGAAATAATTCAAGATTTAGTTAGCTCCTTGTAACTTGAAGGTTACTGGCAATGTGTACCAAACGCTCACGGGGTCACCATTTGCATTCTTTCCTGGTGAGAACTTGGGAAGGGCCTTGCAGACACGAACTGCCTCACGGTCGAGATCCTTGTCTACACCACGCACTACCTTAACTTCTCCCACACTACCACTCTTGGTTACAACGAATTGAACTACAACCTTACCTTGGATGTTGTTATCCTGAGCAGCCTGTGGATAGTGGATGTGGCTGTTGATGAACTTCATCAATGCAGCATCACCACCAGGGAACGATGGCATGTGAGCAGCCGAACGGAACACCTCTTCCTTCTCTGGCTTGGGTTCTGGTTTGGGCTCTTCCTTCTTCTCTGGTTTGGGTGGTTCTTTAACCTCAACCACTGTCTGGTCTACTTTTACAACATCTTTGGTAATATCGTCGGTACCTTTGTCCTCGTTAACGGCACCAACCTGACGCTCGTCCTCTTTTTGGGCATCGATAGTCTTGGGTGGTTCTTTTACGAGTTCGTCGGCAACGATATTAAGCTCGGTAACCTTCTGAGAGTTCTGCACTTCCTCTTCGAGAACTTGCTCTTTCTCTTCAGGTATTTCAATCTGCTGTTCTTCCTCCTCTTCTTGTTCCTCAAGCGCGGCTTGAGCTGCAAGTTGCTCTTGTTTCAGACGTTCCTCTTCAAGACGCTTCTCGGCAAGATACTTATTAAGTGAAGTGTAACCGAATGCTAAAAGCGAAACGATAACAATACCAATAAGTGTATAAAGCACCGATTTGTTATGACGTTTTGGAGAGTCTTTTCTAATATCATAGGCTCCAAAGTCTTTGTTTTTGCCTTCAAAAACAATGTCCAGCCATTCCCTCGATGAAAGATCTACATCTTTTGCCATAATGATTTCTTTTTTAAAAGTTAGACAAAATTATTTAGCACCAAGAGCGTGACCAACTTTGTGCTCATAGAGCGTCGAGTCTTGCTTATTTAGAATCTCAAGCTGGTAGGTTGAGATTTGGTTAATCTGCATCTCATCCAGCATTCTAACCACGTCGGCATAGCAGGCGTTTGATGTTGGCTTAATCACGATAATAGGACGCTTTGCGTTAATATCTTCGGCTTGCTTGGCGCGAGCCTCTTTAACCTTAGCATTATATACCGAGTCGTTGATTGTGCCTTTTTTCCAATCATCCTTAAGCTTGTTTACAACGGTAAGAAGCTCTTTGTTACGCTTTTGAAGCATTCCGCGGATTGCATCCTTATCGTTACCAAACTTAATCTCATTGAGTGTGAAATTCTCCATGTCGGCCTGTCCTTCATAGTAGTAAATCTTGCCATTGCTTGATTTAGACTGACCATTCTTGTCGGTTGTCATTTCACCATCAATGATGAATGTGATTGCGTCACTCTCCTTAATCTTGGTCTCCTCCTCCTTGTTCACGTTGTCATTGGTTGGCAACACAAGGTCGAGAGTTTGAGATTTCAACATTGTTGTACACAACATAAAGAAGGTGATCAACAACATGTTCATATCAACCATAGGAGTAAAGTCGATACGGGTGTCAAATTTTTTCTGACGACTTTTATCTTTCTTTGCCATATCTCTTATTCCTCCTCTGTTTTAAGTGAAGTCATCAAGGTAAACTTGTTCAACTTCTCTGTCTGTAAATTATCCATAACCACCTGAACAAGGCTGTAGGGTGAGGTTTGCTCTGCTTTCAGGGCAACACCACGACCGCCAATCAGGTCTTTTCCCAAATCATGGTTTTGCATCACACTCTTAATGGCTGCCAACCAAGTTTGGAACTCATTACGTGGACCGTCTTTTATCGACATTTGAATTGGTATACCTCCTTCATTCTTCAGGAATTCATCTCGCTTCTCAATTCCTAAGCCAAGCCATTTGTCGAGATCTTTCATTGGCACACCAAAGGTACCTAATTTTGAGAACTCTTTAACTTTCATGGCTGTGAGGTTGGGAGCACCTGGATGAGTCTTCTGATACTCACCATAGGCGGTTTTAAGAACCTCTGAGCGGAATGTCTCAGTCGAGAGTTGGGTAGAATCCTTGGCACCGGTGAGGTTAAGGTAAACCTTTCCATCAGGAGCGATCAGAACCTGAACGAGTTTCTCGTCGGGAACCTTCTCCTCACTAACCGATGGAGGTGTAATGACCGTCACGGGTTCTTTCTGAAGGAATGTTGATGTCAACATGAAGAAAGTCAACAGAAGAACAGTCACGTCACTCATCGCCGTCATGT
>CAMJZF010000066.1 GCA_946410125.1 uncultured Prevotellaceae bacterium
GGGGGGGGGGGGGGGGGGGGGGGGGGGGGGGGGGGGGGGGGGGGGGGGGGGCACCGAGGAGTATCGTCCCTGCAAGCTCCACAACTTCTCGCTTTACTTGGAGGGCAAGTGGTACTCGCTCACTGCTAAGGAAGGTACCTACGACGACAATGACCCCATTGGCGTTCTCGATGTGAAGATTTCAAGCGACTACATCTTGCGCGACATTCTGGGCATTATGGACCTTCGCACCGACAAGCGCATCGACTTCGTGGGCGGCATCCGTGGCCTTGGCGAACTCAAGAAGCGCGTCGACAGCGGTGAAATGAAGATGGCTCTGGCTCTCTATCCAGTGACCATGCGTCAAATCATCAACATTGCCGATAGTGGTAATATCATGCCTCCTAAGGCAACTTGGTTTGAGCCAAAGCTTCGCTCAGGACTCATCATCCACAAGCTCGACTAATATTTTTAGGTTACAATAAAATGGCGAGTGGGGTAGATGCCTCACTCGCTATTATTTTAAGTAGTTATATAAAACAAAAACAGCCCGCTACTTGCGTAGCGAGATGCTTGCGTTGGTAGTGGTACGGGGAGTCGAACCCCGGTTTCCGGCGTGAGAGGCCAGCGTCCTGGGCCACTAGACGATACCACCGTTTCCCAGGTGGGTGCTGACGGATTCGAACCGCCGACCCTCTGCTTGTAAGGCAGATGCTCTGAACCAGCTGAGCTAAGCACCCATGCTTTTGTCGGAAAAGCGATGCAAAGGTACGGCGACTTTTTGAACTGTGCAAATTTTTCAAGACTTTTTTTCAAAAAAACTTCTTTTTTTCTCAAAAACGACTTATTTTTTATGTTTCGACTCAATCTTTTTGATGGTTTTGAGCAGTTGCTCACCCAAATGGATGGTGTAGCCTTCTTTAATGAAATAGACATTCCCATCCTTGTCACACAAGAGAAAGATTGGGTCTGTCCTGCCATCAATGTCCATCTCCTCGGCAGCTTTCCATCGGGAGTCGAGGTTATGTGGGGTGCCCCATTTTGTGGTAGATGGGAGGTTGTTGAACTCAGTGCTGTTGAAAGGTTGATCCCAGTGGTTGAGCAGCACGATAGAGCAGTTTATGTCCTCAAAGTCCTTGGCATAGGTGGCAATGTCTCTCAGGGCATGGTTGGTTGGTTCATGGTTGGGCCGTATATAGCCCACAATAGTGAAGCCATTCTTGTTGAATACATCTTTTATTGTATTGTCATTGATGTCGCGGTATTTGCCTTTAGTGTCGATTTTTCCTATAATTTCTACTTTTACGTCATTTCCTCTTAGTGCCAGGTCAACGTAGCATTCTTTGTCGCTTTCGATTTCAAAAGTGCTGATGCTTGCCAGCACACTGCCGTCGCTCTGGCGATTGCCGGTGGTGAGCATGTAGGTGCCTGGCTCAAGTTCTACTCCGTTTTTGAAAGTCTTGCTCCACGTGGCATCTTCGGGGTAGGTGAGCAGTTGGGGCTTGTTATCCACTATTTTGCTCAGTGTGAAGTGGGTGTAGTAGGCGAGGTCGCTGTGGGTGTCGCTTGGAGTGAATTTCAGTCGAAGCGTGCCCGAAGGCTCGGTGTTGAGCGAAACTTTTTCCTCAAACTTCACTTCGTGCCAGGCATTACTTCTGAAATATTCGAGCTTTCCTGTCACTTCATTGATGCGCGCCGGCCACCCGAGGCTGCGTGCTGCGCTCACGAGGAAGATGGCTCGCCCCAGCTCGTCGGTGGTGCGAGTGCGATACACGCTCATGGGCTGCTGGCGCAGGCGCTGTGGGTTGTGCTCGTTGTCAATCGTGATATTGTCCTTGGTCCACTCAATGAGCTGGCCAATGTTCTTGAAGTGGCCGAGCGTGCTTTTAAAAAACGCTTTGTAGGACGTGAGCCATTCGTTTTCAACTCGAGGGCACAGCACATATCGACAATAGATTTCGCTGGTGTCGATGATTGCCACCTCATTGTCGCGCAGCACGTCGAGTTCTATGTCGCGCAGGTCTTTGGCGCTGAGCACATCGAGCAGTTTGTGTGCCATTACCTTGTTTTTAGCCTCATCGAGAAACTGCTGAATGGTGCGATGATTGCCTCGCCATGCCTCGACTGGCATTGTGGCTTCGTAGGCTTGGCGGATGGAGTCCTCCTGCGCCTTGCGGCGATCGTTGAGTGCACGTTGCTCGTCGGTGACCTCGGGCAGTTTTGCGCCAGATGGCGGTGGCACTATGTCGAGCTCCAAGTGCTGTGGAACAGCGTTTTCGCATAACTCTATTAACACAAAGTCATCATTATCACCAGCCCACGACACTTTCTTCACGGCCACCAGGTCGTCCTTGGTTTCCCACACCAGCATATCGCCCTTGCCGGCAGTGAGAGCCGCATTGCCACGTTCGTTGGTAGTGTCCTTTGCTACAGTGTAGAACTCGGCGTAGTTGTATAGCTTGAACTCCACAATGGCATTGGGGACAGGGTTGCCATTTCGGTCATGGACTTTTATGTGCCTCACCGAGGTGGGGGCGTAGTTGCTGGTGACGTTGATTTCAGTGTAGCATGGTGTGCGGCTCACCACTTGCTCGGGGCCGTGGTAATCGCCAGCGACCTTTGTGTGCATGAGCATGCCTCGTGAGGCGCTCTCGTTGAACCATCCCAAGTTGAGCACTGGCTCAGGCTCACAGGCTCCAAGGAAAAACCATCTGCCATTAGCCCATGCCTCTACCCATGCATGGTTGTCGTCGGTGTGTGCCCAGCGTGGGGTGTAGACTTGGCGTGCGGGAATGCACACCGAGCGCAGCGCGGCCACGAGGAATGTCGACTCTTCGCCGCAGCGGCCATAAGCAGTTCGCATCGTGGCGAGCGGACTGCTGGTGCGTGCGTCGCTGGGACGGTAGCTCACCTTCTCGTGACACCAGTGGTTCACTTCGAGTATGGCATCTTCCATCGTGAGGCCTTTAACGCGGTCTCTCAGCTCGCGGAAGAATGCCATTCTGGCCGTGTCGAGGTTCTCATTGTTGACGCGCACAGGCAACACAAAGTGCACAAACTCGCGCTGTGGCACGCTCTTGCCCCACGGCATCTCGTCGCGGGCTTGCAGGGTGGTGAGGTAGTTGCGGTAGTAGAACTCCTCGCTGTAGTCGGTTCGGTCGGGTGTTGAAAGGCGACTGTTGAGCTCTTTCACATATTTCCACGCCAGGTCGCTATTGTTGGCAGCAGTGATACTTGCCATTGTGATTGTCACTATCGCAAAGGCTATTATTGTTCTTGATGAGAGTTTCATGACACAGTTTTTTTTTTGTTTATGTTGCAAAAATAAAAATTAATTGGCGAAAATGTGTAAAAATGTGCACATTTTTTTGTGTTTTCATGATAAAGTGCTATCTTTACAACTTGAAAAAATGAGAACTAAAATCTCAAAAACTGACAATTGAAAACTGATAAATATAAAAATTATGAGACCAAGTTATGTTTTTTTTGCCGACGGCTTTGAGGAAATAGAGGCATTGACAGTGGTCGACGTTCTGCGTCGAGCAGGTATGCCGGTAGTTACTATGTCGATTTATGATGCGCCCGAGGCGATTGGCGCTCATGGAGTGACTGTTGTTGCCGACGAGGTTTTTGACCCCGATATGATTGAGGATGCCGAGTGGTTGATATGCCCTGGTGGTATGCCTGGTGCAACCAACCTTGCTGAATGTGAGACCCTATGCGAAATCCTTCAAGAGCAGAACGCAAAGGGCGAGAAGATTGCGGCTATATGTGCGTCGCCTTCGGTAATTTTTGGCCCACTTGGATTGCTTGACGGACGTGATGCAGTGTGTTATCCTGGCATGGAAGAAGGCATGACTGGAGCAAATGTGCTCGATCAGCCTGTGGCTATTGACGGCAATATCGTCACGGGCAATGGTCCAGCAGCTGCTGCTAAGTTTGCTCTCACGATTGTTGCCATCAGCATGGGCGAGGATGTTGCTGACGAAGTCGCTGCCGGCATGTTGCTGCGATAGACCAATCGTAACAGATACTCGTGAAAAGAAAAAAATCGTGGAGATTAAGAACCTCCACGATTATTTTTTTTAATAGGCAACTTTCTACTTAAAAAAGTAGGTTGCCTGAACAAACCATGTGCGGTGTTTTGCCACATGGTCATCAAGAATCTTGGTGCCTAAGTTTTGGCCCACGCTAAAGCTGTAACCGCCACTAATTTGAACCCTCTCAAAAAGTTCAACGCCAATACCGGCATGCAACAGCACATTGACTGTTGTATAGCGCAAGGCATCATTAACCTTGTTGTGACCAACAAGAAACGAGAATGTGGGACCGGCATAGACAAACGGCATAATTGTACTCTCAAGACCACCGAGCTTGCTATAGCGGAACTTAAGATTCAAAGGTACGTCAATGTAGTGCTGGCTTGCAACTTCGGTGCCTAAGCCTTGAGAGGACCAGGCTTTTTTGTCTCCAAGATGCAAGCGGCCTTGACGCAAAGTGTACATGATAGAACCATCTATGCCAAAGCCCACTCCGGGAATCATCATGTCGCCGGTAACACCCAAAGAGCCGCCAAACATGCGGTCGCTGGCAAAGATGTCGGGTTGCTTGAAGTGGATTTCGTTATAGTTGCCACTTGCGGTGATACCCCAGCGACGAACCGGTTGAGCCTGTGCCAGCAATGAGCACAAAATTGCAGCTACCAAAAATATCAGCTTTATCTGTCCTTTCATTTCTTAAATCGATTGTCAAAAAAATTGATTTCAAAGTGCAAAACTAAAACATTTTGTTGTTACCACCAAAGAATTCAATTTTTATTCACATTTCTTATATTTCAACCATTTATTCTTCGGTCTCACCACGCAACTTGGCCTGATGCTTGCGTTCTATTTCGTCAAGGATGATTTTGCGCATGCGCAGGTGACCGGGTGTGATTTCTACATATTCATCGGCCTTGATATATTCAAGAGCTTCCTCCAGGCTGAAAACAATGGGAGGAACAATGCGGGTCTTGTCGTCGGCACCGCTGGCGCGCATGTTGGTGAGTTTCTTGTTTTTTGTGACGTTTACAACAAGGTCTTTTTCCTTGGTGTGCTCACCCACAACTTGACCGGCATAGACTTCTTCTTGTGGGAAGATGAAGAAGCGTCCGCGGTCTTGAAGCTTGTCAATAGAGTAGGCAAAAGCAGTGCCACTTTCCATGGCGATGATGGAACCATTGATGCGGCGCACGATATCGCCCTTCCAGGGCTCGTAGCAAGAGAAGCGGTGAGCCATGATGGCTTCTCCGGCACTTGCGGTAAGGACATTGGTGCGCAGGCCTATAATTCCTCGCGATGGAATCTTGAATTCCATGTGGATGCGGTCATTCTGTGTTTCCATCGAGGTCATCTCACCCTTGCGACGGGTTACCATGTCAATCATCTTGCTGGAGTACTCTTCCGGAACATTGATGGTGAGAGTCTCGATAGGCTCGCACTTTACACCGTCTATTTCTTTTATGATTACCTGTGGCTGCCCCACCTGCAGCTCATATCCTTCGCGACGCATTTCTTCAATAAGCACACTCAAGTGCAACACGCCGCGACCGAAGACTATCCAAACATCTTCTTTTTCACTCTTCTCTACGCGCAAGGCAAGATTCTTATCAAGTTCATGCATCAGTCGGTCATGAATGTGCCGTGAGGTCACATATTTGCCTTCCTTGCCAAAGAAAGGAGAGTCGTTGATGGTGAAAAGCATTGACATTGTGGGCTCGTCAATTGCTATGCGAGGCAGTGGCTCAGGATTGTCAAGACAGGTGACGGTGTCGCCAATCTCAAAGCCGTCAAGACCGATGATGGCACATATATCGCCACATTGCACGCTGTCAACGTGCTTCTGGCTCATGCCTTCAAACACTCGCAGCTCCTTGATGCGCTGGCGGGCTACCGTGCCGTCTTTCTTGCAAAGGCCCACGTCCATGCCGTCGCGCAACTCACCACGGTGAACACGTCCCACGGCAATACGTCCCACGTAGGTGTTGTAGTCGAGCGAGGTGATGAGCATCTGCGGGGCACCTTCAATTACCTTGGGAGCAGGAATGTGCTCAATAATGGCATCGAGCACAGCGGTGATGTTGTCGGTTGGCTCACGCCAGTCCTCGCTCATCCAACCGTTCTTTGCCGAACCAAAGATTGTTGGGAAGTCAAGCTGCTCCTCGGTGGCATCGAGGTTGAACATCAGGTCAAAAACGGCATCCTGCACCTCGTCTGGACGGCAGTTGGGCTTGTCAACCTTGTTGATGACAACAATGGGTTTGAGACCAATTTGTATCGCCTTTTGAAGAACAAAGCGGGTCTGGGGCATGGGACCTTCAAAAGCGTCAACAAGCAGCAGGCAGCCGTCGGCCATGTTAAGGACGCGTTCCACCTCACCGCCAAAGTCGCTATGGCCTGGGGTGTCGATAATGTTTATCTTGTAGTCTTTATAATTTATTGAAACGTTTTTTGATAGGATAGTGATGCCACGCTCACGTTCCAGGTCATTGCTGTCGAGAATTTGCGTTCCCACCACTTGATTGTCGCGGAAAAGATTGCCGGCAGCGAGCATCTTGTCGACAAGTGTAGTCTTGCCGTGGTCTACATGGGCAATAATGGCGACATTTCTTATATTTTGCATAGAATTATTACCTTAAAAATATTTAAACATGTGATTTAGCCTGCAAAGGTAGTCATTTCTTGTGAATTACTATGCTTTTTGCAGTCAAAAAAATCTTGTTTTGATTTTATTCTTGTTTGCTGAAGATTGTTACAAGATTTATTTGTATTTTTGTCGTGGATTTTATAGCCAGTATGAACAAAAAAGAGTATTTCACAACAGCATCTCAGGTTACAGCTTACATGCAAGCGCTTGCCAATGAGCAGCAGGCGAGGCATTTGATGCGCTTTTTCAAAACCAAAAAGGGAGATTATGGCTTTGGTGATGAGTTCCTGGGTATAAAGGTGCCTGTGACACGTGAGTTGGCAGCTCGCGCAAAGTCATTACCACTGACCGAGGTGAATGTTTTGCTCGATTCGCAGTGGCATGAAGTGCGGTTGTGTGGGTTGTTGGTCTTGGTAGGGCAGTTTGAGAAATTATGCTCTAAGCGCCTGCTTCATGACAGTGATGCAATTGAATGTCGCGACACGATAGTTCAATTCTATTTGGATCATGCTCATAGTGCCAACAATTGGGACCTTGTTGACCTTTCGGTCTATAAGATTTTGGGGCACTGGCTTTTTGTCCCGTCGCATTTCAGCGATGAAGAGAAAATCACGATTATTGATAAATTGGCATCAAGCAATGACTTGTGGCAGCAACGCATGTCGGTGGTGTGTACAATGTGGCCGCTCATGGTTGGTGACGCATCGTTTACTTTGCGTTATGCCGAGAAACATTTGAATCACACTCATGACCTGATGCACAAGGCTGTGGGGTGGTTGTTGCGCGAAATGGGCAAGAGGGTTAGCATGGACTTGCTGCGCGACTTCCTGTCGCACCATGCTGCCGAGATGCCGCGCACGGCGTTGCGTTATGCCATTGAGCACATGAGTGGTGATGAACGCAGGCAATGGATGAAAAAATGACAACTCCAAAACGAAATAATTTATTGTGGTTTCACCTTTTGGCGATATTTACAATAGTAGTGTGGGGTGCTTCGTTTCCTTGCACCAAGTTGTTGCTTGCCAATAATATTACTCCCACCGAGATTTTTGTTTATCGCTCGTTGGTGGCTTACTTGGGCCTACTTGTATTTTCGCGTTTTAAAGTGAAATTGTGGGGATGGCGTGATGAGTTGCTGGCTGTGTTGTGCGGTCTCACGGGTGGTGCCATGTATTTTGTGTTTCAGAATATTGCCTTGGACCTCACCCTCTTGAGCGATGTGGTGATAGTGGTGGCGATTAACCCGTTGCTAACTACTATTTTAGCGGCAATATTTCTCAAGGAGGAGCATTTTTCTTGGAAGATTTTGCTTGGCTCGGTTTTGGCTTTCGCAGGGGTGGCGGTTGTGACATTCCAGAATGGGTTTGTTTGGGGGGATGGCTTGCTGGGCAACATTCTTGCCATTCTTGCGGCTATGGCATGGTCGGTCTATAGTGTCATGCTCAAGCGGGTTCAGGGCAGGCACAGCACTCTCGACATAACACGCAAGGTGATGATATATGGACTGTTGTGCGCTCTGCCAGTGATGTTCTTAGAGCCGTTGTCGCCATTGTCAATTTTGTTGCGCCCCGATGTGCTTCTCAACATGCTCTTCCTTGCTTTGGTGTGCTCAATGGCTGCATTCTTCATCTGGAATTTGATTATCAAGAAGATTGGTGCAATAAGTGCAAGCAATTATCTTTACTTAGAGCCTGTAGTGTCGATAGTAATAGGAGTGATTATGCTTGGAGAGCCTGTGGGACTGGTAGCTGTTGTCGGGTGTGGTCTTGTTCTTATGGGGGTAATTATGGTTGAGAAAAAATAACACATTAAATATTTTGTTATGATAGATGATATTTTGAAATTCAACAGCGAGTTTGTAGCGCGTGGCGATTATAAAAAATATGTCACCGACAAATATCCCAACAAGAAACTTGCTGTGCTAAGCTGCATGGATACACGCCTTACCGAGTTGCTTCCTGCGGCCTTGGGGCTCAAGAATGGCGATGCTAAAATTATCAAGAATGCAGGTGGCCTTATAATGTCTCCGTTCGACAGTGCCATGCGCTCGTTGCTTGTTGCAGTTTATGAACTTGGTGTAGAAGAGATAATGGTGGTTGCTCACACCACTTGCGGTGCTTGTCACATGTCGTTCTCGGAGTTTGAGCATCACATGATGTCGCGTGGTATAAGTGAAGAAACGTTATCTACAATTAGGCACAGTGGAATTGATCTTGACCAATGGCTTGAGGGATTCCACGACACTGAGCAGTCGGTTCATAACACAGTGTCAACTATTACCAATCATCCTTTGTTGCCAAGTGATGTGATGGTTCGAGGCTTTATTATCGACTCAGTTACCGGTGCTCTGACCGAAGTGGAATGAGAAGTTTTACCGGAAAAACGCATTTTTGGAGCAAAACTCCATTGTTTTTTCTTGCAAATAATTTGGAAAACTGCTTTTTTTTGCTTCTCGGTAAAAAAAAGTGTCAATAATGCTTGCATAATTCATTTTTTTACTAATTTCGCAAGCGAAAATAATAATCAAAAAATAAACTTTACTATGATTTACAAGTTTCTGATAGGTTCTGAGGAATCAGGAAATTTCAAATTAGAAATAGCTATTGACAGTTCCGATACTTTCTTGCGACTGCGCAACACTATTCTTGATGCTGCCGGTTATGACAAGAATCAAATGGACTCTTTTGTTATTTGTGATGATGATTGGAGCAAGGAAAAAGAGGTTACTTATTATGACATGGATTCCGATTCCGACGAAGACATCTGGATAATGGAAGATACTCCACTTGATGAGCTCATTGAGGATGAAGGCCAGAAACTTAAGTTTGTCTTTGATTATATGAGTGACAGGTATTTCTATATGATTCTTAAGGAAACTGTTCCAGGAAAGAATATGCACGACCCTTTGTGCCAGCGCAAAGAAGGTAAGGCGCCTCAAGAGGTGCTTGCTAGTGATTTCTTTGCCGAGGTGAAACCTGTGAAAATTGATACTGCTATCGAGGATATTGAAGAAGAGTTTTATGGCGACGAGGATTTTAACGAAGAAGAACTTGCCGAGCTCAACGACGAATTCCGTGAAGAGCAGGGAGAAGATATCTAATTTATACAACTGAAAATATAAAATAGCCCCGAAGCATTTGTTCAGGGCTATTTTTTTATTCTCCCACTTTAACCCGAATAGTTCATTAGAGTCTATTCCTCTACCTTGAATTTATAGATAGTGCGTGTGTAGTAGGTTTCGCCAGGACGTAACACACACGATGGATACTCAGGACAGTTGGGGGTGTTGGGATAATGCTGTGTCTCAAATGCGACTGCCGAACGGGCTGGATAGCCAATGCCGAATTTCCCTTTGAGGTTCTCGTCTAAGAAGTTGCCGGTATACATCTGGGCAGCCGGTTCTGTTGTATATACTTCCATTACGATGCCTGTGGTTGGCGACATTACACTTAATGCAACATTGTCGATGTCGCCAGGATGGTTAAGGGCGAAGCTGTGGTCATATCCATTGCCGTTCTTGAGTTGCTCATTATCGGCATTGATGTCCTGGCCAATAGATTTTGGGGTTCGGAAGTCAAAAGGAGTCCCTGTAACGTCCATAAATGAGCCGTCGGTAATGAGGGTCTCGTCGGCAGGAGTTATGCGGTCGGCATCTACGGTAAGAATATGGTTGTGGATGCTTGTGGTGAGGTCGCCGTTAAGGTTGAAATATGAGTGGTTGGTCAAGTTCACTACGGTGGGCTTGTCGGTTGTGGCAGTGTACTCGATGTCGATAGCGTTGTCATCGGTAAGAGTATATACCACTTTCACATTGAGGGTGCCGGGAAATCCCTCGGTGCCGTCTGGGTCAATAAGGGTGAGTTCCAGGCGGTTGCCGTCTTGTTTTGCATCCCACACTTTCTTGTCGTAGCCTTTAAGGCCGCCATGCAGGCAGTGGCCGTTGTTGTTGATAGGCAGGGCGTATTCGATACCGTCAAGGGTGAAACGACCGTTACCTATGCGGTTGCCGTAGCGCCCAATCAGCGCACCAAAGTTGCCGTCGTCGGCAAGATAGTTGGCAATACTGTCATGACCTAATTCCACATCGGTGAACTTGCCGTTTCGGTCAGGAACCATCAGGCTCACGATGCGTCCGCCATAATTGGTGATACATGCTTCAACGCCATTGACGTTGGTCAAGACAAAAAGCTCTACTGGCTTTCCGTCGACTTGGAATTTGAAATTATCGGGATTAAGCCCCGATTTTGTCAATTTTGTCATGTGTTAATATTTTTTTATAATGTGTAAACGTTTGGGTTGTAATGTGCAAATGTACAAAAAAATGATAAAAGTAAAGCGCAAATTTGCACATATTCTCAAAAATGACGAATTTTGTTGCCTATATTACCGATTAATTTCAAATCACATGATTAAGAAAATAACAATCATTGCGTTGCTGGTTGCATTGATTTCAGCCCCCGATGTGATGGCTCGCAAGAAGAAAGATAAGAATAAAGACGCCAAGATTCCTGTTAATGTTGAGGTAATCCAGCAAGAGGTTGATTTGCCTATCACCAACTACAAGGAGCAGCTCAACGGTGAGTGGAATGTAGTGGAGATAAGGGGTGAGGCAGTAAGCCTGCCATCAAGTGTCAGAGCTTATCTGCTATTTGATGTAGAGGGTGGCATGATTTATGGCAACACCGGCATCAATAGTCTTAACGCACACTACACTATGGATGGTAATAAAATCGACATCTCGAATGTGCTCACTACTCGCATGAGCGGAGGCTATTTCCAAGGGGTGGAACGCGACTTGTTGCGTGCTCTCGACGATGTGCACAGCTTGGCTCTCACTCAGGTGGGCTCTACCGAGTATATGGAGATGAAAAGCAAGAAGCGTGAAGTACTTGTCAGGCTTCGTCGCCAAAATCTTGACTTCATGAATGGTCCTTGGCTTGTAAAATATCTCAATGGCTCTTATGTTGCCGGTCGTGACATCAAGATGGTAAACGACATCGACATGCTCACTGTGAACATAACCTCGGGCTGCAACATCATCAATGGCGTCATTACTATTGATCCTTCTATAGAGAATGCTCTTGAATATGAAGATTTGAAATCTTCTCACAATCAATGTCCTAATATCGACACCGAGACACGCTTGCTCATTGCACTCGAGGAGACTATGTTCTGCCGCAAGAAAGACAATAATGAGGTGGAACTGTTGGCTCGTGAGCGTGACGAGACCGGCAATCTTGCCGACAAGGTGCTCGTAGTGCTCGAGCGTCTTGACCGATAGGGTGGCAAAAACCAAATTCATATTTTCGCGCATAAGGCGCATCGTTGTTGCTCTTGCCATGATGGTTGCAATGAGTGGGGGAGTGATGTGTGCCCAAATCAACACCGACCAGGTGATGAATATTGGGCGCAACGCATTGTATTTTGAAGACTATATCCTCTCTATCCAGTATTTCAATCAGGTTATTGCTCAGAAACCCTATCTTGCCGAACCCTACTTCTTTAGGTCGGTGGCAAAAATCTCGCTCGACGACTGGACCGGAGCCGAGGCCGATGCCTCGCGTTGCATCGAGATAAATCCCTTTATCAAGGACGCTTATCGAGTGAGAGCGGTGGCAAGGCACAATTCCCACAATTTTGAGTTGGCAATTGCCGATTATGACAAGGCGCTTGAGATGTACCCGGGCGACAAGGAACTGATGCTGAACAAGGCAATGTGTGAGTTGGCTCTCAAGCGATATGATGCAGCCGACAGTTGCCTGCACTGGGTGCTTGAGCGTGACACGGTCCATGAACGTGTCTTCCTGGGCTTGGCACAGTTGCACATTGAGAAAGGCGATACCCTCAAGGCTCTTGAATATATAACACGTGGCATAGCGGTGAACAAGACCAATGCTCAGGCCTACCTGATGCGTTGCGATATCTATTTCAATGTCTTAAAAGATACTCCGAAAGCTTTGGCCGACATCGATGAGGCAATAAATCTTGAGCCACGCAACGTGGCGTTTTATATCAATCGTTCCTATCTGCGTTATCAGCTCAATGACATTAGGGGCACTATGGAAGATCTTGATTATGCTATTAAGCTTGACCCTAATAATGTCACGGCTCATTATAACCGCGCATTGTTGCGCTCGGAGGTGGGAGCAAGCAATAAGGCTATTGAGGACTATGACTTTGTCCTTGAGCGTGACCCCGACAACTATCCGGCATTCTATAACCGCACTATGATGCTTATTAACACCGGGCAATATCAGCAGGGCATTGATGGTCTTAACAAGATGCTCGATAAGGACAAGGACGACTTTGTGGCTTTGTATCAGCGCACTATGTTGCTTATTGAGACCCATCAGTATAGCAAGGCCTTGAGTGACCTTAACGCGATTCTTGCCAAGTATCCTAAATTTGAGAGCGGCTACATGATTCGTGCTCAACTTAAGCAACGCTTGGGCGACAAGCGAGGCTATGAACGCGATCTTGAGACGGCTGTGAGCATCATGAAAGCCAAGGGGGTGCACTATAGCAGCTATAATCCTGTAGATAAAGAGCGTGAGCATTCCGAGGCAATTCGTGAGAAACGTGTCAAGCAGCATGTCGAAAAGCAGGAACGGGAGGCCAGCCGTGAGCGTGAAATGGCGCAAGGCAGCCTTGAGGAAAGTGTTGAAGATGTAAAGAAGAGGTTTAGCCAGCTTCTTGTCGTTGACATTGACCAGGAAATGAAGCCTGAAGTGAGTTTTGATGCTGATGGCTCCTACGATGAGAAAGCTGGTCACCGCCGCTACCGCAACCGCTCACGTGGCTTTATTCAAGACAATAATGTGGAAGTGGTTCCTGAAGGGATGTTCTCTTTGTCTTATTATAGCTATGACAACAAGCTCAATGGACGCACTCACTTCATGAAAGAGATGGCTCAGGTCAATGATTTGCATGTGTTGGGCAATCCTCTGGCACTTGTGTGCAACTCTTCTAAGTTGTCGGCCTACGAAGCTGGTGTGCGTTTTGCAAGCGTGGATTATTTCAATGGACTTATCTACACTTCGCAGCCGCGTGCTGTCGACTATTTTGGCCGTGCAATGGACTTCTTGCTCCTGCGCAATGTTGATGCCGCCATCGCCGATGCCACAAGGGCGATAGAACTGACGCCCGATTTCACGCTGGCCTATTTCTTGCGTTTCAACGCCCGATACCTAAAGTTAGAGATGGAGCGGAGCGATGGAAACCTGCCCAAAGGCAATGCCGAAGCCCAGGCAATGCTTGGCGAGCGTGCCCATCAAGTTAATCTTAATGAAATGCTCACCGACATCAATACTGTGATAAGGTTCTCGCCACGAAACACTTATGCCTACTATAACCTTGCCGCACTGCAAGCAATGATGGATGACAATTCTAACGCTTTGATTAACTACTCAAAGGCGATAGAACTTAAGCCCGACTTGGGAGAGGCTTATTTTAACAGGGGATTGATATACTTGCAGCTTGGCAACAAGGAAAAGGGTACTGCCGACCTTAGCAAGGCGGGGGAGCTGGGTATCCTGCCAAGCTATAATATCCTAAAACGCATGGCAAGGTGATTACTATAAACGGAATGCATTATTGCACCTGATTGATTTTGTGCCGCTTTATTTTTTCTTATAAAGCTGACGATTTTAGTTGTGGAATAAAAGATTTTATAGGTTTAGTTGCTAAAATGCAAATAATTGTTTATATTTGCATTTTAAATTATTATGTATTGGTGAAACGTTTTTAGAATCAATATAAATGAACTAAATAATAATACTATTATGAAAAAAATCTTACTTTCGTTAATGGCTGTAGCCATGGTGTCCATGAGTGCCAGTG
>CAMJZF010000067.1 GCA_946410125.1 uncultured Prevotellaceae bacterium
CACCATAGATTATGAAAATTACAAGCCATAAACTACTGCCCACTGCTTTAGCTTGTAATTATCTACATCCACTAAACACCATAGATTATGAAAATTACAAGCCATAAACTACTGCCCACTGCTTTAGCTTGCCTGATGATTGTTGCAATCTCGGGCAACGCCTGCGCTCAACGACATGACAAGAACAACAGCAATTCTGCCGAAATTACGAACCAGGCAATAAAGAAAATCACAAGAGACAACTCCTTGAGATTTCAATGCAACATTAGCCACACCGAGTGGGAACCAGGCAAGGAAACCATGGTAGAGTTCAGCAGCTTTCCAACCACCCTCAGTGAATGGAAATTCCAGCAAAAAACGCTGGGCAAGGAGCCGCAAGGGGCCGTGGCATTGCAAGTGATGGCTTTTGAGCTATACCGCCACAACCGCGCCGACGGCGAGGAGGCACTAAGGCTCAACAACACCTCGACCAACTATAACAGCACCGTTGAGAGGCTAAAAGAAATAATGGGCAAGGACAAGTATTACGCCCGTCCCTACATTGCTTGGGCAATGCTGCGTGGAGCCACCCCCGAAAACGGCTACACAGTGCACCCTCCTTACACCATCGACATGAAAGTCGACCCCAACAAGCGTTATCAAGAAAGCCAGCTCCTTCACGGCACCGTGATTTACCTGCTCATCAACAGCAAGGGCTGGGACACCAACTGGCGTGGTGTGGAAGTGGTGAAGCCACAGGGCAGCGACTACTACGTGGTGAGCAACTGCCCCGCCATGTACACCCAGTGCAAGGAGGCACTCAAATAATGCATAATTCAATAATAAAAAAACAATAACAATATAAAAATCAAGAACTTATGATGAAGAAATTTTACTCAAGCGCGGGTTGGGCCCGCAAGTGCATGACGCTTATGCTCATGCTCGCCGCCATGGCAGCGGCATTGCCTGCCAAGGCCGTCACTACCTATTCCAATATAACGATAGGTAATTTTGTTTACAATCTTTACAAAGCCGACAATTCCAACGAATCCAGTTATGCTTACTGCCTTAAATTGTCGGCTGCCGGGGCTTCGGTTAGCGACCTCACATGCCCGGGATATGTAACTTATAACGGTGAGAGGTATCGTGTTGATGGCCTTTCGGCTAATGGGTTCCAGAACCTCACCAACCTGAAAGTGTTACGGATTGGATATGGCGTTAAATATATTCAACACTCAGCCTTTAAAGGGTGTACTGCCATGACCAGAGTGTACTTGCCAAGCTCTATAGAAGCCGTCTATAGCGAGGCATTCGCCGGATGCTCCAGCCTCGCCTATGTGCAGTTTGCCGGCGACGTAGCGCCACTGGTCTATCCCAGGACTTTTGAGAATACCGCCACCACCAAGTATCTCTCTTGTGCCACCTATCGTGGCATGAATTCAATGAAAGCCGATGGCGATTGGAATAACGCCTTCACGCAGATTGGCCATCACCTTGCCTACTACGCTTACGACTTCACCGCCAGTTATTCCGGCACCACTCACTACTACGTTATTAGAAACGGTATCCCTTATAATGGCAACACCAGCGATTACTCAAAGCGCTCCATCTGTTTGCTTGTGGGCGCATCAGTCAGCTCTGGTACCGCTACAGTCACGTTAACTCAAAACATGCCTAATACAGCAAATAATGCCCCTGGCTACTACAAATTCTATGGCGTGGCCGACAGTGCTTTCATGAATATGACACACATTGGCAGCATCGTCGACAACAGTACCATGGGATTAAAGATTGGCAGACGAGCTTTCTACAACTGTACCAATCTCACCAGCGCTCAGTTGCGCGTCGACAGTATCGATGCCTACGCTTTCTACAACTGCACCAAGCTGGCTTCGGTCGACTTCTACAACTCACAGCTGGGGCAAGGCCTGAAGTACCTGGGAGGCTATGCCTTTGGTCAAACCGCATTGACCTCTGTCACCATTCCCAAGACAACAACCCAAACCATGGGCTATGCACCATTCTACAACTGCCAGTCGCTCACCGCCATCACTGTTGATGAAAACAACACTGCTTACAGTTCTTACCGAGACGCTCTCTATAACAAGGCGCAGACTTGGCTTTACCAGATTCCCGGAAAATGGACCTATGGCTCTTATATCATGACCGATGGTCAATTTCCTCAAACCCTGAAGAGAGTGCTAATGTATGCCGGTGCTTACTGCTCAACTCTCACCAACCTTCACCTCAACTATGGTGTTACAACTATTGATGACTATGCGTTTAACAACTGCACAAAGCTGGAAAAAGTGCGACTTCCATCATCCCTCACCCCATCATCGACGGTTAGTGTTTCGGACAAGGCATTCACTAATTGTTCGGCTGTGAAATATGTATACATGAACTATATCAATCCTCCCACATTCGACTATTTCCCAGCTGTGAGCAACAAAAGCAATATAGCTCTTTACATCCCCTATGATTCCCAATCGCGATTTGCCAATAGCGGCATCTATTATAACTATAACCGCAAGACCGGGACATACGACCACTGCGCTTGCTGGGACTTTGAGTCGGGAGGAATATTCTATACTGTAATCTCCAACTCGCCCTATAGCCATAACGGCGTCACGGGCGATGGACAGTTAAGCGTTTCACAAATTGGCATTGGAACACATGCCATCTTACCAAACATCACCTACGCCGGAAAGAAGTATGTGCCTACCGAGATTGGATATCGTGCAGCCAATGATGGACGCGCAGGAATCAATATCAATCAAGCCTACAGCATTACCACCATCAAACCTCACGCTTTTGACGGAATGGAGTTAACCAGCTTCACATTCTCGATGGTTGAGGACATTCAGGAATATGCCTTCCGTAACTGCATACAGCTGAAGGAAAATATTGGAACCAACTATGAGTTACCCTATCTCAAATACGTGCGTGCCTATGCTTTTGACGGTTCGGGCATAAAAAGCTTCAAAGGCAAACCGTCTCTCATCTTCATTGGGCGAAATGCTTTTGCCCGCACTTCAAGCCTTAACACTATCGACATCAGTGCCTGCACGGGAATCACAAAAATCTACCAGCGCACCTTCGGTATGATTTCTGACGACCCGCAAGGTGAAGGCGGCGGTTATGCCCATGAAACAGTGAAACTGCCCAACACTATCACCGAGTTTGAAAAAGAGGCATTCTACAAAAACATTCTCACCACTTTCAATTTCCCTGCTAACCTAAAAATCATTGGTTACAGAGCATTGTACGACAATGGTATCCCTGGTGAGATTGAGCTTCCCTACGGCGTGACAACCATCGAAGAAAATGCACTGAGCGGCTGGCTTGCCAATAGAATCGTACTGCCTGCATCAGTAACAAGTGTTCATAGCCGTTTCTATATGGCTACCCAACAGACCAATGCCTTAAAGACGCTAGTCATCAACAAGAAAACTCCTTTAGTGTTCTCCAACGAGGGCGAAGACATTAACATCACCTATCAAAAGATGGAGTATACCCCTGAAACTATATATGTTCCTGTCAATTATGCCGAAACATGGAAAAACGATCCCAGGTGGAGTATATTTAAATATTACATCAGTGAAGGATCTTATGACTTCACCGGCATTACAGGTCACAAATTCACTGTACTCTCATTGAGCAATAGTGGAATGGGAACATGCGAGATTGTCTACAACCCTAGCACCTACAACATTAGCAATTCAATTGCAATTAATGCCGCCTACGATAAGTGGTCGCGTGGCTACTATATTACCAGCATTGGCGATAAGTGCTTCTACAATGCAACCAACCTCAACACAGTTTACCTCGATCAACATGTTCAACGCATTGGATCTTATGCATTCTATGGCAGCAATCTTGCCAAGATTAATAATGAAGAGGCTCTCAATGGCGAGACTCCTGTGAGCAACGGCTTCATACGTACCAGCGTCAACACGATAGGCTCCTATGCTTTCAATAACTGCAAGAACCTGCACGAGCTCTTCCTGCCTCACATCGAGGGCCGCAACACGCTGAGCATAGGAAGCTACTTCTTTGGAGGCAATGCCAGCGACTTCAAGTGCTGGGTCGACTACCGTCGCTTGGGCGACTTTGTGGGCTCAACCTCTTGGGATAACACCAAGGTTTATCCTCACCTGTTGCTCGACAGCGAGTGGCAGTCGTTTGCCTGTGTGAAGCCCGTCAACTTCCAGGGCACCAATGTTGAGGCCTACACCGTGACTAACTACAGCCAGAGCGAGAAGAAAGCAACGCTGAGCAATGTCACTACCCTGGCAGCCGGCAACGGTGGTGTAGTTCACGGCAATGCCAACGGCACTTACTATCGCCTCAACTATGGCACCGGCGGCACCACATCGGCATGGCTCGAAGGCCTCACTGCATCGGCTCAAACGGTGAACTCCAGCAGCTCGCTGAGCTACTTCAAGCTCAACGCCACCAAGCCGCAGTTCGACAAGATTACCACAAGCACCACCATTGGCCGTGGCTATGCTTACCTCAAACTCAACACAGGCATTACCGGCGGTGCCACAACCATTATCACCAACCTGAGCGGCTCGAGCGTTGGGGTCTATGGCGACGTTAACGGCGACGGCTTCGTGACCAGTGCCGACGTGACTGCAGTCTATGACGTGATGCTTGGCACCGACTACACCTTCCAGTCTACTGCCGACGTCAACGGCGACGGCTACGTGACCAGTGCCGATGTCACTGCAGTATATGACATCATGCTCGGGAGCTAAACAGCTTTACGAGACACAAGCATCTTTTAAACCCAATTCGGGTTTAATGGCAGAGTGCTCCGCATCAACGTGCGGGGCACTCTTTCTTCTACGCCCTAATTCGCACTTAGGACACAAGAACATAAGCTCACAAAAGAACACAGTTTTAATCAAACAAAGAAAACTAAGACTAAACAAAGCCAACAAATAGATTATTGGTTGTTTTGGTTATTTTTTTGTTATTTTGGTTTGAATTTTTTTATCAGACGATTAATGACGATTAAAAACTAAATACTTAGATGCAGGAAGCGTAGCCATTCGGCTTTGAGTCAAACCAATACAACAAAATAATAACCAAGAAAAAAATTATGAGGAACAGGTGGGACAAAAAGGGTTTAAGAGTTTAAGGGGTTTAAAAGGTTTAAGAGTTTAAGGGGTGGCAGTATGTCAATGAGCTCTTTTGGGGGCAAAGGTAAGAGGTTATTATGAAGAATAGCAACTTTAAAAAGTTTTTAGGTTTGTGGGGGTAATCGCTGGTGGGTTTTCAGTACTGATGAGTAACGTGCACGTTATATCCAAAAAAAAGATGCACCCGTGTTGGGGATGCATCTTTTATAGATGTTGCTTAAGGTTTGTTACTTAACTTTCGGAAGTATTTGAAATCTATGATAATCAGTCGCCTTCGGCGAGAAATAATTCAAATCAGTACAAATCAAACAAATATATTTTGAAAGACTTGAGAAGATTTGTGAGATTTCTGTCACGAAGTGACACTCATTATCAGACATTTTGTACATCCGAAACTTAAATTTCTCACTTAATCACGACGTTGAGCTTCGCTCTAAGTCGTTCTCGTTCGGAATAACTTGAACAAGTTCAGTTATTCTCTCACTTAATCACGACTTTTTTGCCATTGTGGATGTAAATGCCCTTAGCAGTTGGACGGCTCTCGTAGCGGATACCGCCAATTCCATACCAAGCGTTGTCGTTGCGCATGTCGCTGCTGATGGTAGAGATTGCTGTAGGCTTCATGGTTACAACCATCACGAGAGGCTCTTGCAGAGCTCTTGTGCCATCGGCTTGAGGAGCCTTAACGGTGATGGTGTACTCGCCACCAGCCAGAACTTGGAAATTAGATCCGTTAATCAACGAGATTTCCACATCGAGCATAGCGTTGTCGATGAGGAAGTAACCCATTTGGTTCTCATCAACGCCACCAAACCAAATCCATTGATCATTCTCACCTGTTGGGTTAGGATTAGGAGTGATAACCTTGAACTCATCTTGAGCCACCATCTCAACAGTACCGGTATACTCGGTGCCTTCCTCGTTAGCCACGAGTTCAACACGTCCACCTTCCTCGGTCTGGTTCCAGTCGTTGAAGTCACCCACTACATAGAACTCGCTGTACTCGGGAATTACTGGCTCGGGGAAGCCGGTAACTGTGAGCACGCCATCCTCGATGGTGAGGGTATATTCAGCCTCTTCGGCAAGAACGAGATTGGTGTCGCTGCCGTCGGTGTCATCAAGCTCTACGCTTGGATTCTCTGCGGTGAGTGTGGCACCGCCGCCCCACCATTTGCCTTGCTCGTCCTTAATCTTGAACTCGCCACTGAAGGTCTTGGTGAGAGTGAACACGCCGTCTTGCTCAACAAATGGAACCATCTCTTGTTCATTCCACTCGTTGAAATCGCCAATCAGGTAGTAAGCCTTTTCGGGCTGTGGCTGCTCCTCAGTAGTGCAGATGAGGGTCATCTTGGGCAGGAATTGAATCATTTGGTTAGAACCGCTGCCTGGGCCCCATTGAGCATAAGCAGTGTTGGTTTCTTGGTTAACGCCATTGAAGTAAACGCGTTGCCAAGTTCCCTTTTCGGCTACCAGTGTTTGGATGGCGAGGTTGCCACCTTCGTAGGTGAAGGGTTGATCAAATTCAAACTCAAATCCTGCTTGATTAGCGGTAAGAGTAATGTTGTCTACTGTAGTAAGGTCGGTAACAAGATTGCTGGGAACTGCAATAGAGCTCTCGGCTTCGAATGCTGTTACATCGGTTTCCTTAAGGGCGAGTTCGATAGTTGGAGTGCCTACGTTGATTGCTGCAGTAGGATAGAATCTCACACCAATGATCTTTGCGCCAACGGCTGCGGTGAGCATGTCGGCTGGATAAAGCATCTGGACGAATGTGTCCTTAGTGTCACAATAGTAACCATAGATGGGGGCATATTGCGACTGATTCTCGCCGTCACATACTGTTACTTCAAATTCGTTGGGGCAGTTGCCGCTCAAGGCAACGGTAAATGTGCCGGCTTCGCCACAGTTAATGACCATAGTGCCGGTAAACTCGCCATACTCGGTGGGGGCAAACTTCACGGGGATGGTATCATTCTCGCGATAAGCAATCTCGGCAGCTTCGTAGGTAGTGCTGAAAGGAGCCTCAAGACCAGTGATTACTGGAGTGATGGGGTTAGAACCCTTGTTCTTCAGAACCACTTTCATCTCCTTCTCGGTGTTGATAATAGTTTTGCCAAATTCAAGGCTATTGACATTTACTGTGGCTGCATAGTCTTGAGGAACAGCAGGAGTGTAAGTGAAAGTGGTCTGTGGCATGAAGTTAGAAACACTGTTTCTTGTCATGGAAACTTTACCTGCCTGGTTTGCACCCTTGAAAGCATTAGACTTCCAATTGCCTTCGGTTTCCGATACATAGCATTCAAACACCAGGTTGCCACCTTCGTAGGTGTAGGGGGTGTCAAAAACAAATTCCACCTCGGTGACACCTGCCTCGGGCGATGGAGCATCGGTCTTGACTACTGTAAGGCCCTCAACGGGGATTGCAGCAACATATTCGCTCTTGTCGGTAGTGCCAAGGGAGATGCGGAGTTTCACGCCGTCGACAGCGACAAAACCATCGGCAGAGTTGGTGTAGAACTTGATAGAAGTAATTGTGGCACCTTCCATGACATCAATCATCGATTCAGGGTAGATTACCTGAGTTGTAGTGCCTTGAGAGTCCCACCACGAAGAGTTCAGTGGAATGGTGGCTTCAGAGACAGTGCCTTCGGCAACAGTAAGTGTCTCTTGTGCGCCAATGGCAAATGCACTGGCCAGTAACACTGTTAGTGTTAGTAATAATTTTTTCATTTTGTGATAAAGTTAAAATTGTTAATAATAAGTTATTAGTCACCTTTTTGGGGTTTCTGTTTGGTTTGGTTTAGTCGTTTTATGGGTTTGCTCGCAAATATACAATAAATAATTGAAATATTGCACATCGGCACAGAATTTTGACATTTTTTGTACCGATGTGCAATGATAACATGTTGGTTTTAATGGAACTTATACTATTTCTTGTTGGTGATTGGCTGGCGTGAACGCTCGCTAATGTCACCGTTGCGGTAAGCTTCAAGCAAGTGTTTCAAGTCGTTGATTTGATCCTCAAGCTCGATGCCTATGTCGGTGTCCTTCACCATCATGCGGTGGTTGGTCATCTCCACCATTTCATAGGTCGACTTGATGTCGAGACCTTCCTCAACGGCCTTGGTGATAGAAGTGAACGGCTCGTGCTGTACCAACTGGAAGCCACGACTGTGGTAAACCAGTGTGTAGCCGGCAATACCGGTCTCGGGCTGGTAGGCCTTGGAGAAGCCTCCGTCAATTACCATGAGCTTGCCATGGGCCTTCACCGGATTTTCACCCTTGATGGTCTTTACGGGTACATGTCCGTTGATGATGTGGCGATATTGCCCCTTGACTTCAAACTCATCGAGAATTGAGTCAACCACCTGCTCGTTGTCGCGCAGGGTGTAATAGTGTCCCTTCACCTCCTTGTGGGTTGCCTTGTCAACAATGAAGTAGCGTTCAAATGTCGCCATCTTATCTTTGTCGAAGGCTGGTGAATCCTTGCCGCACCACAGGTACCACACATAGTCGTTGGCAAAATTGTAATTGTCTTCATTGTCGCAGCCAAAGTAGGCATCACGGATGAGGGCTCCCACCTTCTTGAGCAGTGCCCGCCCATGATATTTCTCACCTTGAATGGTGACATCCTTGAGAGAACCGTCTTCATTGAGTGGAATAGAAGCATGATAGAGGAGGTTGCCGTTTACTACCTTGTAAACACAGCCGTAACGGAACAGACAACGCATGTGAGTGCGCAGGCGCCCACTGCCGGTGAACGAGTTATACAGTTTCTCAACAATCTCCTCTTCCTCAGGAGTGAGGCGATAGGGATCTTTGGGGTCGACAGTCGGGAAAAGGGTGTCGGTCATTTCATAGTCAACACCGCCAATGGTGATGACCTTGCGCTTGTGGTCTATCTTGTCGAGCAACAGGCGGTCCTGCATCTCAAACTCGGGGCGGCGATTGATAATTTGAGCTTCGAGCTTAAACTGAATGATACTGATGGCCTTGTGCATCTTGGCGATGAGCGGAGCCAGCTTGTTTTTCTTGGCGTCGCCCTTGGGAATGAACTGCTCGCATGGGTCATCTCCATAGACATCCATCGCAAAAGTTGCCAATGGCAACATGTTGATTCCATATCCATCTTCAAGCACTGCCTGATTGCCATAGCGCATAGCAATGCGAATCACATTGGCGATGCAGCTGTCGTTGCCGCTTGCCGCGCCCATCCACAGGATGTCGTGGTTGCCCCATTGAATGTCGAAGTTGTGGAAAGTGCATAGCACGTCCATAATCTTGTCGGGGCTGGGACCGCGGTCAAACACATCGCCCAGTATGTGAAGCGTGTCGATGGTGAGCTGTTGAATCAGGTAGCAAATTGTGATGATGAAGTTGTCGGCACGGCCGGTTGTGATAATGGTGTGGACCACAACGTCGACGTAGGCCTGCTTGTTGCGGTCGGTGGCATTCTCGTGCAGCAGCTCCTGAATGATGTAGGAGAAACTGCTGGGGAGGGCTTTGTTAACCTTAGAGCGGGTGTACTTCGACGACACATCACGGCACACACGCACCAGGCGGTTGATGGTAATGAAATACCAGTCGTCGAGGTCGTTGCGGTCGGCTATGCTTGCCTTCACAAGCTCCAACTTGCGCTCAGGGTAGTAGATGAGCGTGCACAAGTCTTTTTGGGCGCGGTTGCTCAGTGTGTCGTTGAAAAGCTCACTCACCTTGCGCTTGATGGTGCCCGAGGCATTGCGCAGCACATGCTGGAATGCCTTGTACTCTCCATGAAGGTCGGCAAGGAAGTGCTCGGTGCCCTTGGGCAAGTTCAGAATTGCCGAGAGATTGATAATCTCGGTACTCGCCGTGGCAACATCGGGAAAATTGTGAGATAGCAACTTTAAAAATCTCAATTCGCTTTCCATCTTTTCTTTTTTAGTCATTGCCATAAGATAAAAGTTGTTTAATATTAAAGGTGTAATTAGTTATTGGTTCTGAAATTCAGTTATAGAAGGTTTTTTCGATTCTTTTTCTTGCGGTGCCCGATAGCCATTCACCCGCCGGTGCTGTTGCGATACTCTTGCGGAGTCATGCCGGTGTAGGTCTTGAAATATCGGTTAAAGGTTGTGGGCGATGTAAATCCCAGTATTTTAGAGATTTCTTGAACGGGAGCATCGGTATTGCGCAGCTGGGTCTTGGCATCCATGATGATGAGGTTCATGATGATTTGCTGGGCAGTGATGCCGGTGGTCTTGCTTATCACATTGCAAAAGTGTGATAAAGTGAGTGACGCCTCGTGAGCATAAAATGATATTTTGTGTTCGGTGCGATAATTCTCCAGTGCGAGTTGAATAAATTCACCAACAATGGTCTGGTCGCGTGACGAATTTCTGAGATTGGCTCCGCGCACCATGTTTGACTTGATTGCATTAGAAAGCATGTCGATTGCAACAATCAGTGCCGATTTTGAAATACTTGGCGTCAGGAACGTAGGGTCATATCTTGACACACGAGTCATGATTGAAAAGCTCTCGCGGTAGAAGGTTGCCATGCGCTCGTCGAGCGAGAACACGGGTTTCTTGATTACATACTGCATGATGGGAGAAATCACTTTCCAGAAATTGATTTTTCTTAGGAAAGACGATGAATAACCTTCAAAGCTGATGAGCGTGTCGTCGCTCATTTCATTTATTGTCAAGAAACTGCCTGGCAATAACACAACTAAATCGCCCGACGCAATATCATACTCGCCGAGGTTGATGACTACCTTCAGGCTTCCCTTGATTATATAGCACAAGCAGCAAGCCTCAATCTTGCACGGAAAATGTCCGTAATATCCCATGAGGTCGCGACCCATACTTTCATGTACAACCAAGTTGGCCGACACGTCAAGGCTTGGTTTTAGCCGGGTAGATTTTACATTACCGCCATTTGTTGCCATTAATGCCTGAATATTTTTTACAAATATAGTAGTTTTTGATGTAATAACAAGCAAAATCCACAAATTTGTTCATAAAAAAGATTAACTTTGATGTTGGTGTCGCTTTTGTGGCAGATAATTTGTAACTTTGCATGTTTTTTCATGATGTATGACTAATGAGGTTTTACATAGGGTGAAATTTGTGACTCTGGGATGCAAGCTCAACTTCTCGGAGAGTGCCACCATTGGTCAGCAGCTTGCTGAGCGAGGCATTGCCACAACGGTAAAGGGTGACGAGGAGCCCGACATTTGTGTGGTAAACACTTGCAGCGTCACGTCGCTTGCCGACCGCAAGTGCCGGCAGCACATTCGCAGTCTCATTAAGCGCCACCCTAATGCTCTTGTGGTGGTGACAGGCTGCTACGCACAACTTCAGGGCAAGAGCATTGCCGAGATTCCTGGCGTGGACATTGTGCTTGGCAACGAGCAGAAGGGTGATGTAGTTGACTACATTGAGCATTGGCTCAACAACCACAAGCCGGCTCTTGCTGTTACGCCTCACAAGGATATACGCACCTTTGCCCCTTCTTGTGAGTGCGGCGACCGCACGCGCTATTTCCTGAAGGTGCAGGACGGTTGTGACTATTATTGCAGCTATTGCACCATTCCGCTGGCACGCGGACGCAGCCGCAGCGGCACCATCGCAAGTATTGTGGACCAGGCGCGTGACGTGGCTCGCCGAGGGGGAAAGGAAATAGTAATCACGGGTGTTAACATTGGTGATTTTGGCAAGAACACCGGCGAGAGTTTTATCAATCTTTTAAAGGCGCTCGACAGGGTGGAAGGCATTGAACGTTACCGCATTTCGTCGATTGAGCCCGACCTGCTCGACGACGAGGTGATAGACTGGTGTGCCGGCTCACGTGCTTTCATGCCTCACTTTCACATCCCATTGCAGAGTGGCAACGACGAGGTGCTCAGGCTCATGCGCCGGCATTACGACCGCAGTCTCTTTGCCCGCAAGGTGGAGCGCATCCATGAGGCGATGCCCCATGCTTTCATTGGTGTTGACGTGATGGTTGGTACGCGAGGTGAGTTGCCCGAGTATTTTGACGACTCGCTGCAGTTTATTGGTTCATTAGGGGTGCAGCATCTGCATGTGTTTCCTTATAGTGAGCGCCCGGGCACCATGGCATTGCGCATTCCTTACATTGTGCCAAAAGCCGAGCGCGACAGCCGTGTAGCAAGAATGATGGAACTGAGCGACCGCCAGCAGAGGCAGTTTATTGAGCGTTTCCTTACTGCCGAGCGTCCTGTTCTCTTTGAGCAGCCTCCTCATGGCAGCAAGGTGATGCACGGCTTTACCGACAATTACATCCGTGTTAACGCACCTTACAGGGAGCAGCTGGTCAACACGGTGACAACTGTTCGCCTTGGCAACACGATAAATGATGACCTCAGCGTTGATGTGGCAAAAACTAACAACTAAAAACTAACAACTAACAATTGATAACTGGCAACTATCTTGAAGTGGTATTCTAAAATATTGTATGCGCCAATCGGTTGGGCATTGCACTTGCTTGCATTGATGCCATGGAGGATACTATACCTCCAAGCCGATGTGCTATACTTTGTTGTCTACCGATTGTTGGGGTATCGCAAGAGCGTGGTAAGGAAAAATCTTGCCGAGTGCTTCCCGGGCAAGGGCAAACAAGAGCGCAAGGCCATTGAGAAAGAGTTTTACCACCATTTTACCGACTATTTTGTCGAAACCATTAAGCTGTTGCACATCAGCGAGAAAGACATGCGACGTCGCATGGTGTTCCGCAACGCCGAGATTATAGATCAGGCTTTTGATGCCGGTCAGAGCATTGTGCTTTATGCGGCACATTACGGCAACTGGGAGTGGGTCACTTCGGTGACTCTGTGGTTCGACAGTGTGAGGCATAGTGATGCCGTGCAGGGTCAAGTGTACCAACCTCTTGAAAATGAGTGGTTCGACCGCTTCTTCCTGAAGTTGCGCCAGCGGTTCAATACTGTGTGCATAAGCAAGAAACAGATATTGCGTGAGATGATATTGTGTGAGCGCAACGGGCGGCATTTGGGTATTGGTTTCATCGCCGACCAGCATCCGTGGACCAACGATGAGGGGCATGTGCTTGACTTCCTTAATCATCCCACCGCATTTATCACCGGTGCCGAAGCAATAGGGCGTAAGCTCAAGTGCCGTGCCGCCTATTTCGATGTTCGCAAGCTCAGGCGGGGTCACTATGAGTGCACCCTCGTGCCCTTGAGCGACGATTGCTTGGCCGAGCCTAAAGGCACCATCACTACTCGTTATGCACGATTGCTTGAGCAGCGCATCATCGAGGAGCCTGCCTATTGGCTCTGGACTCACAAACGCTGGAAACGCCCGGTAGCTTTCCCCGAAGGTTACAACAAAGAGAATGAACTTGAGTTTTACACCCAAAAGGGGTGACTAAAAGATTGTTTATAAATTGGTTTATTAGAGTGCTCCAATGAAACCTGTAGCAGTGATAATATTGAACTGGAATGGCGCGGAATTGCTTCGTCGCTACTTGCCAAGTGTTATAGCCGGAACCAATGCCGAGATTGCCGACGTTATTGTCGCCGACAATGGCAGCACCGACCAAAGCCGTGAGGTGCTAACGCAGGAGTTCCCACAAGTGCAGACCATGTTCATCGACAAGAACTATGGCTTTGCCGGCGGCTACAACAAGGCACTAGAGCAGGCGGCAGGTTACCGATATGTTGTTTTGCTCAACAGTGATGTGCGCACCCCCGAGGGGTGGCTCGACCCAATGTTCCAATATATGGAAGCTCATCCCGAGGTGGGAGCTGTCCAGCCCAAGTTGCTTCATGACCGAGAAGACGGCAAGCGCATGTTTGAGTATGCCGGTGCTGCAGGTGGTTTCATCGACAAGCATGGCTATCCCTATTGTCGTGGGCGCGTGTTTGAGGCTGTTGAAGAAGACCGTGGTCAGTACGACGGTCAAGACATCGACATCTTTTGGGCTACTGGAGCGTGCCTTATGGTGCGCAGCAACTTGTATATTGCGGTGGGGGGGCTCGACGAGGATTTCTTCGCCCACATGGAGGAGATTGACCTGTGCTGGCGCATCCACCTGAGCGGCAAAGCAGTGCGCATTGTCACTGCCAGCCATGTCTTCCACTTGGGCGGTGGCAGTCTGCCACAAGGCAACCCTCGCAAGACCTATCTTAACTTCCGCAACAGTCTGTTCCTGTTATACAAGAACTTGCCACTTGCCGAGGGTAGGCGGCTGCTCATCATCAGGCGACTTTACGACACCCTCGCGTTTGGCATGGCACTTGCCAAGCTTCACTGGGGCGATGCCAAGGCCATAATTAAGGCTCACAACGACTATCGCAAGCTAAAGGGGCGGTATGTCAACCACCCCGATATTAAT